>MGQS01000001.1:0-23248 GCA_001797905.1 Deltaproteobacteria bacterium RBG_16_54_11
ATGAGCGCGTCCGCAGCATCGCGGTGTGGCTTTATTTCGGGGGCAAGCACGTCTTCCTGCAGGACGCCAATTCCATCACCGTAAAGACACCGGCGTTGATCGAGATCCTCGAATTTTTGAAAGAACAATTCCCCCAGGTGGAGCGCGTTACCAGTTACGGGAGAGCAAAGACCATTGCTACGGGGAAGAGCGTCGAGGAGCTGAAAGAACTGAAAAAGGCTGGCCTGACTCGGTTGCATGTCGGGCTGGAGACAGGCTGGGACTTCCTGCTGGCGTATATGAACAAAGGGGTAACGGCCGCCGAACACATCGAGGCCGGTCTTAAGGTGATGGCATCCGGCATTGAGCTCTCGGAGTATGTGATCCTGGGGCTGGGAGGGAAGCAATGGTGGGAAGAGCATGCCAGAGAGACGGCCAAGGTATTAAACCGGATCAACCCCCATTTCATCCGCCTGCGCAGTTTAAAGGTCCTCCCCCCCATGACCTTGCAGCAAAAGATCGACGAGGGTACGTTTGTGCTCCAAACGGAAGAGGAGATGATCGTTGAGGAGCGACTTTTGATAGATGCTCTCCATGGGATCACCAGCACCTTCTTGAGCGATCATATTCTCAACCTGCTCTCGGAGATCGAAGGCAAGTTCCCCGATGACAAAGAACGCATGCTGAAGATCATCGATACATTTCTGGCCCTCCCGGCTGAGAAGAAGCTCAATTTCCGCTTGGGCAAGCGGGCTGGCATCTATCAAACTATGGAAGATATGTCTGAGCCCGTATTGCATCGCCAGGTAGAGGAGCTGATTGCAAAGCTCGAAGCACAGGCCCCCGGCGGCGTAGAGGGCTCCATCGCCCGGATAAAAGAGACCTACCTGTAATGCCGCGTAGTTTCTATTGATATTTTGTTTCGACCGCTTTACTTCCTCAGCCGAACTCAAGATTGACTTTTCTCTCTCATATGCGTTAAGGTGAGAACCAATGGATATGAGTGTCATAAAGAGGCTGTGGCGCAGAAGGACGATCGAGCAGGGGAGGTGTTTCAAGACGCGGGTCTCGATGTCGGGCAGGATGCGGCTTTTTGACCTTGACCCGGGGAAAGGGCTCACCTCGTGGATTGAGGGAAGCACGAGGGAGTTGGCTGAGGACGGCTTTGTGATAGAGGTTGATCGCGTCATGGTAGACGGCTTTCATATCTTTACCGATGCCATGAAGCAGGGGAGGAGGCTAGAGCTCGAATGGGAGCTCCCGGCAGAGGGTGGTTCGCTCACGGGAAAAGGGCGGGTCCTCTGGTTCAAGCTGGCGCCTGATGGCTCATCCCATCCCTTCGAAGCCGGCGTGTTGTTGACGGAGATGGGCACTGAGCAGAGGGAACGGTGGCTTACGTTTACGAAGGGCCTGCCCGATTGAAGATTTTGTAAAGCTGAGTATCCTCCGGTAGCATAAAGATTTGTTTGAACTCTTTCCCGCGAAATGCGGGATCGAACTCTGACTTAATCGGCTTGCCCCTCACCTGCCGCCTTGCGGCCCCCTACCCCTGCTCCTCAAATTTTAAGTCTAAGGAAAGCAGGATGTCGCAAAGTGACACATTCGGATATTTTTATGCCGCCGGAGGTGACCCTTTGGTCAAAGGTGACTCTGGCCAAAAGGCCACCTTCGGTTTAGCCGTGACCCTTTGGTCAAAAGTCTTCGCCCGCAGGCAAGGGTATTCCCCCTAAATGGGATAATAAAGGGTTTAAAAAGATATGGCTATCGGCAGATTGAGATTAAAAGACAGGGGCTATGATTTCCCCCCGTACAGGCCGCCGAGCGAGGCCTACAGCCTCTTGCTGCGCGTTACCAGGGGGTGTCCGTGGAATAAGTGCCTCTTCTGCTCCATGTATAAGGATATCCCCTTTGAGCGCCGACCCCTCGAGGAGATCAAGGAGGATATCGAACAAGCAGCGCGGCTCTATGGTGAATCAGCCCGCACTGCCTTTATCGGGGATTCCAACAGCCTCGTGACAAAGACCGAACTCCTCTCCGAGGTCCTGCGCTCCCTGTACGCCTCTTTCCCCCGTCTGGAGCGCGTCACCAGCTATGCCCGCGCCCAGACCATCGCGAAGAAGGACCTGGATGATTTAAAACAGCTGCGCAAGGCAGGATTGGTGCGCCTGCACGTGGGGCTTGAAACCGGCGATGCAGAGACCCTGGAGTTTATCCAAAAGGGCGCTACCCCGGAGGAGCAGATAGAGGCAGGACTCAAGGCGAAAGAGGCGGGTTTCGAGCTCTCCCTCTATATCCTGCTTGGGATCGGCGGCATCCGGCGCTGGAAGGAGCATGCCGACGGTACCGCACGGGTCCTCAATAAGATCGATCCGCACTTTATCAGGGTGAGGAACCTCGTGCCTCAGCCTGGATCACCTCTCCATGAAATGAAACAAAGGGGAGAATTCAGCGTGCCTTCTCCTGAGCTGATCCTGGAAGAGGAAAAAAGGATCATCGAAGGCCTCGAAGTCACCTCCGAGTTTCTCAGCGATCACATCTCCAACTATCTCCCCTTAAATGGCCAGATGCCCTCTGACAAGGCAACCTTGCTTCAGACATTGGGACAGGAGCTCGAAGCCCTGCGCACAGATCCTGCCCTTTGCGAGGAGTACCGACAAAAGGAGTTCTTAAGAAATCTCTAGGAAAGATACAGGTAAGGGGGGTTGGCAAGGGAAAAGGGCACTGATTTGTATCAATATAACTTCATGTGTTTAGTGAAATATGTTATATAACTCATTGTAATAAAATGATTTTATGCCTCTGTCGATAAGCTCCTTATTTTATCGGCGAGTTGGAGGGCGACGGTGCCTAATTTTCTCTTTTTGTCCTCCAGGCATTCACGACCGATCTTCCTGCATACCTCTTCCACCTTTTCAATATATCCTTTGCCATCTCCCAATGTTTTGGCAAGGGGGAGGAGTTTGTAAAAGGATCGCACGGTATCTTGATATCTATTCTTGTAATAGCCATCCATGCCGCATGCATAGAGGTAGAGACCTTTGAGCCCTTGATCCTGGGCCCTGTATTTCTGGGCTTGGCTAAAAAATTGGGCAGCCAAATCGTAGTGTTCACTTGCCAAGTAGCTCCTTCCCTCGACATCATAGGCCTCGCCGAGGCCTCCTGAAAACATATCCGCGATTATCTCCAACCCCCTCCTTCTGCCGAAGGCCTGCTGCAGGAGGTCCTTGTTGCGCAACAAAAATTTGATGAGCACGGCGTTATCCTTATAGCGGGGGAGTAGGTGGGCAAGTTGTTCGAGGGTGTCTCGAAAGAGCCGCTTGGTTTCCGTCATGCTTTCCGCCAACCGCTTCTCGGTCTTCGCCCCGATCTTCATAAACTCTTGAAGCAGATTCCTCTCATAATCCGACGCCTGCTGACTGTCCTGGATCTGCAGGTAACGAGGTTTGTATACCTTCAGTTGGTAGAGGTTTTCCCGTAGTTTCATGGCTTCATGGAAGATAGAGCCTATGGCGAGGTCCAACAATTTTTCCTCATCGCTGCTTTGTTCTTCCCCCTGATATCGGAAGAGCATATGGCACGATTCTTTCAAATTGAAGAGAGGGACGGTGGGGTCTTTGTCAGTGACAAACTCTTCTACGTCGTCAAAGCTCAAGGTTTGTGCCTTGTATTTTTTATAGATGGACTGGAAGCGGTTGTGAGAAAACAGATAGTCCCTTACGATCTCCAGTATAATCCATTTTTTCTTGTCTGGATTTTTCATTGTCGAAATGCTCTATGCTGACTAAGAGAGTGATCGCAGGGCCGTCAGACACCCCGCACTTGTTCTTTCAGTTTTTGTACCTTCGATTCAAACTCAACTGAGGCCTTTCCTCCCTTGAGTTCGATCACCTTGTTGAAGGCCTCCAGGGCATCTTTCATCTGTCCGCCTTCCTCAAAGGCCAGCCCCAATTGATAATAGATGTCTTCATACTGCTTCGTAACGAGGGGCTTTATTTTCAATCCTTTCTTTAAATTTTCTATTGCTTCATTATGATTACCCATTTCTCGATAGCACATCCCAAGCATGAGATAACCGTAAAACTCCTGATTGGGGTCAGCGAGCGCGATCTTAAATTCTTCTATGGCCTTTTGCAGGAGGCCCATCTCTTTAAAGGCGATTCCCAAATGGTAGTGCGTTTGGTAATCATCTTGCCTCAATTGGGCTGATAGTTGTCGTTGCAGTTCCTGTAAGATAGCGTTCCAAACCGGATCCTTCTCCCTCGTGCTATCTTCGACGACCTTCTTTTCAGGGGCGCTGGCTTTGGCCGCCTTGGTTTCGATCATCTTTAAGCCATCACGCGCCTTCTTATCTTTGGAATCGATCTCCAGGACCTTGTGATACTGAAGCTTGGCCTCACCGAAGAGACCGCGCCTATAGTAGAGATCCGCGAGTTTATAATATGAATCGATCATACCGGGGTTCAGTACGAGTATCCTTTTGAACATTGCGATGGCCTTTAAATCCAGCTCTTCCCCAATATAGTGCTCTCCTATTTTGAAGTACTCTTTAACGGCCTTATCTAGGTTCCCCCGTCGCAAATAGAGATCGCCGAGCCTGATCCTCGTCTTGATGTCGCCCGGGTCTTTGTCTAAGATCCGTTGATATTCTTTGATGGTCTTTTTCAGACCTTTTGTTTGTGTGATCTTTTGAGCGAGCTCGAAGATCCTATCCTTATCCCCGACCATTGACCTCTCCCGTGGTGCTTATATTATATCCGAAAAAATGATCTAGTTGTCAAGGGAAACCTCGTTTCCCGCTATTCAGCGTATTTTTTGAGAAAGCGGGTGCTTTCAGTTGGCCCTAGAAAAAGGCCGCAAGCTAAGCGGTCGATAATTGGCCATTTTTTATCAGCACTGGGTGAAAAAGCGTCACTCCCGCGCACCGCATCTCACCGCGTTTGTGTTTTTCTTTTTAACTTCAATTAGTTACCAAGTTGCCAATTTTGGTATATAAATTGCTAAAATATAAGTATGAGCATCGATTTGACCGAACTTAACAAGATCCCAGGGGTAACGGATTCCTTTATCTATAGTAAAGGGGGTCAATTGCTGGTGCCACAACTCCAATACAAGGATGAACGGATCGAGCATTTCGGGAAGGAAGTGGCCCTGTGCTCAGCTATCTTGGAAAAGATGAGACAGGAGGTCGATTATATCGAGTTAGTATATGAAGATAGACACCTTATCATCCAGATAGCTGCGAATTTTTTTATCCTGGTCCTTTGTGAGGATACTGCCGACACTACCTTAATTAAACTTACTTTAAACGTGATCAGCGATGATGCAAAGAGCGACAAGGATATTCAGAAATCTCTCCGCAAGTCAGCGGCAAAGGTAGATCTCCTGGCTAAGGCTCAAGAGGAATCGGAGTTGCAGGATTTTTTTAAAAAGTTGAAAATCACCGCATAGGAGGAGTGTCAAATGCCAGAGGCATTCTCAGGCAGCGTTTCACAATTTAAGGTTATCGATATTGTGAGGCTGTTGGCGTCTGAGGGGAAAACAGGGGTGTTGAGCATTCAGAGGGGTAAAGAGAAGGGCGAGCTCTACGTTAACAAAGGAGCTCTTGTCCACGCTATCTGCAAAGATGGCGTAGGCGAGGAAGCGGTTTTTGCCATTCTCACCTGGGCGGACGGCAACTTTAACTTTACCCCAAATGCTACGAGCGAGGAAAAAACGATCGAGAAGAACACCCTTTCACTGCTCGAGGAAAAGATCAAGCAACTCGAGGAGTGGCAACAGATCAAAGAGATCATTTCCTCTCAAGACATAGTGTTTAAACTATCTTCAAAGCGTGCCCCTGATGAGGTACGACTCAAACATGACTCGTGGTCGGTATTATCGCAGATCGACGGTAAAAAGACGGTAGGGAATATATCGGATGAGTTAAAAATGGGGGAATACGATACTGCGCGGAACCTCTATAAACTTTTTTCGTCAGGGCTGATAGAAGTAGCGACGGCGCCGCAACGAAAGGCGAAAAAGGTCGTTGATGGGGGATTTTTCGACCTTGTGGAGAAAGAGTTGGCGGAGATCATAGGACCCGTGGCCCCCGTTATATTAGACGAAGAGATTAAAGATATGGGGGAGGAAAGGAACAGTTTCCCCGTGGATAAGGTATCGCTGTTGGTGGAAAAGGTTAGCGGAGAGATCGCCGATGACACGCAACGGATCGCGTTTCAAAAAACGACCCTCAGCGCCCTCAGGGGCTAGTAAGGACGAGAGGAATATTCAGCGCCAACTACCCTTTTAAAGAAGATTCAAGATGCCGTGTTAAAGATTCACGCCGGGCACCCAGCCTTGAAGGCTGACAATCTCTCCCAAGATAACCTCCGGACATCAATAAAAAATCCGGCTAAAGAATGCCAGTGGCCTTGAGTAACACGTTTCATACTGTGACAAGCAAATTGTTTCTTACCAATATATTTTATTTGACAAATAAGGGCAAAAAGAGGTAAGCTATAGCGCACAGAAGGACAGCAATCGTAGGGAAGACGGGATTCTCAGGAGATAAGATATGGCAGCAAAAGTGGCACGCAAGGTACTGGTAGTTGACGACGAAGAGACCTTGACGTGGAGCATGACTAAAACCCTTGCTAAAGATACGGGGCAGTATGAGATTATCATTGCCAACACGGGGACAGATGCCCTCAACATCTTAGAAAAAGGCCCCATCGACGTGGTAGTAACGGATATCAGGATGCCGGATATCAATGGTCTTGATCTGCTGTCGAGAATACGGGAAAAGTATCCATCAACCAAAGTGATCATTATGACCGCCTATGGATCACCGGAGGTGCACAAGGAAGCTACCAGGAGGGGCTCTTATTTTTATCTAGAGAAACCTTTTGAGATATCCGATGTCAGAACCCTTATCCTGAAAGCCCTGGAAGAGAAGAGAGGCGGCTTTGTAGGGCAAGTCGTTGATCTCCAACTCGTTGATATCATCCAGATGGCGTGCTTGGGCAGGTTTACCATGTCCCTTACCATCACGAAAGGCGATGAAGGAGGCTTAATCTACTTTCAGAACGGCGAAATCGCTCACGCCGAGGTAGGCGATATAGAGGGGAAAGAAGCGCTGTATACCATACTGGATTGGAACGAGGGGAGGTTCAACTCACAGATGGGGATAGTGCCGCCCAAAGAAACCATTGCGGATCGATGGGAACACCTTCTGCTGGAGGGGGTGAGAAGACAGGATGAAGCGGCGGCAGAAGAAAGAGATAGCACGGTCTTGTTGCATGAGGTTGAGCAAGCCTTTGAGGATCTGGACAAGGAAGCGGCAATAAAAGAATCGCTGGAGAGATTGTTGAGAATATTAACTAACGTCGGGGGCTTTCAAAAAGGAAGCTGGATTGATACCAAAGGGAACGTGCTTACTATCGATGATCAAACCTTTACTGAAAGTGAAACCTCGATTCCGTTGCTGATGTTTACCATGGCTTCGAGGTTGGACAAATATTTAGGAAACTCTCAACCATTGAGGGTGAACCTTAGGTACAAAAATAATCAAACAACCATCATGAGGTACAATCATCTTTTCCTCATGGTCGTTTTGCAGGCAAGGACCACCGCTGATGAGTTTTTTTCTGTAGCGCGAAATATCTTGGAAAGGAGATTGTCCAAGGTCTGAATTCCTCAAAAAAGGGGGCTGAGAGATGATTTTGCCAAGAGGAGAGATGGTTCACGAAAACCTGAGAACCGCCTTTGTCGATCTCAACATCTTTCTCCAAACGTTAAAAGAGGACAATTTCACCGGCTATGTACAAGTATCCTTTTGGGATTATGAGGGAATCCTTTTTTTGGAGGCCGGCGAGATCGTCAATGCGTTTGAGGAAGCGCAGGGCAGGAGAAGAGGGGGTGAAGAGGCGGTCGAGAACATTATCCGCATGTCCAAGCAAAAGGATGGAAGGATAAATGTCTATAGGCTGGCCCCGGAGATGGTGACGATTTTAGCCAGCACATCCATGAAAGAAGCGACCTATAAAGACTTATCTACGGAGTTTACCAGCTTGGATAAATTAATGGAGAAGTTGAACAAGGAGAACCATTCGGGGTACATCGACATCATGTTAAGCGACGGCAAAGGGGGGGGGATCATTGTTTTCCAGGAGGGAGAAGTCGTAGAAGCGGTGATGTCGGATGAGAAATCCGGCGGGGTATACGGCAAGGATATGTTGAATAAAATAATAGACGATGTTCAAGAGAGAGGTGCAACCTTCAATGTATATCGTGCCGGCCTGGAAAGTAGCGGATCAGAACGGACGGGCATTATGCAAGCCTCCGGCCTTCAAGGAGTTATAGAGGTTATGCAAGAGGTGATGGGGACCATAGAATCCTTGTTTGATGGATTGACCAAGCGCAAAGGATCGTTTCGTGATAATTTCAATAGGGCCCAGGTGGAAAAATCGGATGACTATCCTTTTCTTGATCCCTTTGCAGCCGAATTTGAATATAGAGATGGAGAGATAAAATTTAGCGGCAAGATCACGGCGGAAGTATTTGTCCGGGGCATGAGAGATTGCATTCAAGTAACCCTGGACAATATCCCCGTAGAGATGGCGAAGGACGAATTGTATAGGAAAATAAGATCCGCCCTTCAACCCACCGTCACGAAGTTTGGTGAAAAGATAGATGACCTTGGTTTAAAATCATCCATGTCCGAGTTTTTGAGTTCCTAGTTTTCAGCCACTGGCTTATTTTTGAACATTCTCACTTTACATAGGGTCCGTAACATGCTATAAGTATTGGAGAAGTAGATGGACTGAAATGAGACATCTCAATAGATCGAACAGATAGGGGCAGCGATGAACATTATCCTTTCCGATCAAGATATTGGGCGGATTGAGCGCTCTCTGGACAAGATGTTAAGCAGTTCAGGGGCCCATTGTGCCTTGCTCATCGATAGATCAGGGCAACTCATATCTTCCAGCGGTGATCCTTCAACCTTGGATGTTATTGCCCTCTCCGCACTTACCGCAGCCAATTTCGGCGCCACCTCGGAGATAGCGAGACTCTTGGGAGAAGATGAATTTGCCCTCCTCTTCCATAAGGGAAAAAACGAAAACGTCCATTTTTCCAAGATCGGCACTGAATTCATTATGGTGACCTTATTTGACGATCGAACCACCTTGGGACTCGTAAGGTTGAGGACAGAAAAAGTGGTGCATGAATTGCGTGAAATTTTTACGGAAATCATGGAGAGAAATAAGGGAGAGTAGCTCGTAATCCTATGGCCTTCATAAATTTTAGTTCGGGAGAAATCCAATGCAAGATCATCTATTACGGCCCTGGTCTGGGAGGGAAGACCACAAATTTGCGCTATATCTATGACAGCACCAACGATCATATCAGAGGGCAGTTGGTATCTATCGATACCAAGGGAGATAGAACGCTTTTTTTTGATTTCTTATCGCTTGATTTAGGGAAAATAAGGGATTACAAGATCAGGGTACAACTTTACACAGTACCCGGACAGGTGCACTATGATGCTACGCGAAAACTGGTTTTGAGGGGAGCCGATGGTATTGTTTTTGTAGCTGATTCTATGCGCGTGCAGAGGGAAAAGAACATAGAGAGCTTGGAGAACATGGCCATTAATCTCAAGGAGAAGGGAATTGATGCTACCAAGATCCCTTTGGTGCTGCAGTATAACAAGAGGGACTTGGAGGGAAGTAATATACCCATATTAACGATCGAAGAGATAGAACGAGACCTGAACGCTCATTTCAAGGCGCCCTTCTTCACTGCCAGCGCACTCAAAGGGGATGGGGTCTTCGAGACCCTGCGGGAGATAAGCAAATTGACGGTGAGGGATGTAAGTAGAAAAGTCTTGTCAAAAGGACAAACGTAATGAACAGAAAAGACGGCGGGGGGGATCTATCGGATCTCGAAAAGGAGATCGATTCAGCCGTAGACACCCTCCTTGTGAATGAAAAAGATCGGACAAATCCCATCCCCCAGCCAAAAACAACCCTTTCTCCTATCCAAGAACCTCATATAACAGCTAAACCTTCTCCCCCCCCTCCCTCGGCTTCTCAGACACAAACGATAAGAACAACTTCCCGAGAGCTTAAGGAAAAACTCGAGGAAGTAGAAGCCCAATTATTGACCTTGGAATGGGATATCAGTTCCAAACATATAAACAACGCAATAACCCATCTTCAAGACTTGAGAAGACTTTCTTATGTCGGTGAGGAACTTGAAAAGGTCATCATTTTGATCCAAAAGGTATTACATCAACTTATCATGGATGAAAGCAAACTTACCCCTTCTGCCTTAAAGTTCTTGCAGAAGTCTTGGAAGGCCGTCAAAGGGATGACCGATGAACGATTCTCTTTAGAGATCGACAAAGCGGCCGTGGTTCGGGAGTTAATAGCGGAGTTTCAGAAACTGAGGATAGAAGGGGCGCCAAAGGAGGGGGCGGAAGGGATAGAAGCGCAACGACCTCCTGCGGAACGTATTGCACTGTTTGAGGAAAGGGTAACGCAGAAACCTTCTGTCGAGACGAAAATCCCTTTTGCGGAGCTCGACAAATTTATGAATAAGATAGAAAACTTGATACGGATTGTTAATGAAGAAAGGAACAAATGGGAGAGCATACATCAAGAAATAAGCGATTTTAGGGCCGAGATGCAGAAAACACTGAGTTCCCTTCCGAGGGGATCACAAAAGGAGAAGATAGCAGGGCTTGACGAGCGCTTGGAAAGGGGGGCGTATCGCCCCTCGGATCTTGAATTACAACAAGCCGTGAGGAGACCTGCCCTGGCAGTTTCTCTTGTCAATATCTCAGGTATCATTTTCGGCGTTCCTGAAAAACAGATAATAAGGAGTTTCCCGATAAAAAGATGGGTATCAGAATTTTTCAGTGAAAGGGGCAAGGTCAAATTAAAAAATAGAGAGATCCCTCTTTTTAACATTGTGCAGGTGTTTAAACTGAAGCCCTCGACAGAAGAAAATCCCCAGGTGCTCCTCTTGAGAGGAAGGGAAGACCACCCCGCTGCAATTATCATAGACCAAGCCGTCTCCCGGGAGGAAATCGAATATCAGCCCAGTGAGGGAAGACCCTATATTTTGGGGCAAGGAATATCGAAGAGCGGCAAAGTATGGATACTCGATGCCGAGCAGATATCTCCTTAACAAGGACGCTCAGAGCTTGGTGATGAAAGACTATGAAGAAACCGTTAGAGGGGAGGGCCCTAACCCCGTAGTAAGAGAGATCTTAGATGGGATTGAGATAGGGGTGGTCCTGCTCAACAGAGAGGGGAAGATTATCTTCGCTAACAAGGCATCGGAAGAAATCCTGGAGCACAAGAGAGATCTTCTCGTAGGCAAACGTCTCCTCAGCCTCTTTCCCCAAGGAGCTAAGGAGATTGGCGTACGAAAAGGCGATGGAAAAATATTTTTCCATAAAAAAAGAGAAGGCGCTCCTTTCAAGCTATTAATTGTCCCCTATCATGACGCTCAGGGAAGAGAGAGGGGGAGGGTGGCAAATTTGCAGGATATGACACAGGTCTACAAGATGCAGGAGGAGATACTCAGGATTGATCGATTGGCATATCTCGGAGAGTTCTCCTCAACCTTGGCCCACGAGATAAGGAATCCTCTGGCTGGAATCAAAACGACGGCTCAAGCTTTAAGCGAGGAGTTGGGAGAGAATGACTCGAGGAGGGAATATATTGATAGAATCATAAAAGAGATCGACAGGCTCAACGACCTGCTGCGCACCTTTTTTTCCTTTGCAAAGCCCCGCCGCCTTGACCTCATCCCCTGTCACCTTAAGGATGTCATCAGAGAGGTAAAGGGACTTCTGGCCAAGGAAGCGGAGAAGATGAAGGTCACCATTAAAGAGGTGTATGACGGCGATCTGCCTCTTGTTCCCTTGGATGCCAATCAGATGCAACAGGTATTCATGAACCTCTTTCTCAATGCCCTCGAGGCCATGCCGGTTGGGGGAATATTGACGGTGGAGGTGGGCAGAATGGATTCACAGAAGGGATGGATACAGGTCAAGGTAAAGGACACCGGCAAGGGAATTGTATCCGAACACCTCACTAAAATATTTGATCCATTTTTCACTACTAAAAGCAAGGGATTAGGGTTAGGTCTCGCGATAACTCACAAAATAATGGAAGGTCATGGAGGAACAATTGGGGTGGAAAGCGCTTCAGAAAAGGGCTCAACCTTCATTCTCCGCCTTCCTGTAGCAGCTGACAGTGGAAATTAGGCCCAATATACTTATTGTTGACGATGACAAGGTGATGTGCAACACCCTCGCAGATGTCTTGAAAAAGATGTCCTATGAAGTGACCACAGTCCAGACGGGTGAGGATGCCCTGAATCCGCTGCGGGAAGGGATCTTCGATCTCATCTTGCTGGATATGATACTCCCAGACATGAATGGGCTGGATGTTTTAAAAAAGATTAGAGAAATTGACAGTGACTCCTTTGTCATTATGATGACGGCCTATGCCGATGTGCAAACTGCGGTAACTGCGATAAAGGCAGGGGCATATGATTATATCAATAAACCATTTGAGATCGATGAATTGAGGTTGACGATTAAGAAAGCGCTGGAGACCAAAGAACTCAAAGGTGAGGTCCTCAGACTGCGCTCTAAACACAAGGACGAAAAAGAGGATGGAGAGATCCGCGGCATTAGCCCTCAGATGGATGTCGTGAGGGAACTCATCTCCTTGGTCGGCAAGACCCCTCGAACCCCGGTCTTGGTTCAGGGGGAGAGTGGCACGGGAAAAGAATTGGTTGCCAATGCTATTCACTACCAAAGTCGAAGACAACAGAGGCCTCTTATTAAGATAAATTGCAGCGCTATTCCCGATGCGCTGTTGGAATCGGAACTCTTCGGACATGAAAAAGGCGCTTTTACGGATGCAAAAGAGAGCAGACCGGGGCTGATAGAGTTGGCCAACGGGGGGACAGTATTCTTGGATGAAATTTCGGAGATGAAACCTATTCTCCAGCCGAAATTGTTGAGATTTTTGGAGACGTACACCCTCAGACGGGTAGGGGGAAAAAGAGATATTAAAGTCGATGTAAGAGTAATTGCATCCACGAATAGAGATCTCGCTCAAGTAGTGGAGAAGGGAGAATTTCGCAAGGATCTCTATTATCGCATCAAGGTAATGGTGATAGAGTTGCCCCCGTTGAGCGATAGGAAAGAGGATATCCCTATCCTTACCGACTGTTTTATCGAAAAATCGGGTAAGGAGATGGGAAAAGAGATAAAAGGGGTGAACCCTCAGGCACTCGATCTCTTGTTGGCCTATTCCTGGCCGGGAAATGTTCGAGAGTTGAAAAATGTCATGGAAAGGGCAACGATCTTAGCCAAAGGAGACTTCATTGTTCCCGAAGATCTCCCCTTAGAACTGAGGAAGGATATAAGGGGTCTGGGTATTGCTGCTTCGGATGAGAAATGGACGGGCAAGGATGGTCTCCTCCCTTTGGCCGAAGTCGAACGCAACTATATCTTGAAGGTGCTCCAGGAAAAGGGGGGCAACAAGTCGAAAACAGCCAGGATTCTCGGTGTCTCCCGTTCAACCTTAAGGGAGAAGCTAAATCGATACAGGATAAATTCATAAAAACACAAAATTTTTTGAAAAAACGTCAAGAAAATATATCATATACTTGACATTGAGAAAAAAGTTTGATATTTTAGACTAAAAAGTTTTGGTGATATAGCAATGGGTTTTTTCGGTGGAAAAAAGAAGATGGTGCTGGGGTTGGATATCGGCACCAGCGCTGTCAAATTCGCGGATCTCAAGGATACGGGAAAAGGCTACCAGGTAGAAAATATGGGCCTCACCCCTCTCCCGCCCGAGACTATTGTCGATGGGAGCTTAATGGATGCCACTACGGTAGTGGAAGCGATAGGGGAATTGATATCTCACTATAAGATAAAAAAGCGGGAGGTAGCCGTTTCTGTCTCCGGCCACTCGGTGATCGTCAAGAAGATTACCATGCCAAAGATGTCCGAGTCAGAATTGGAAGAGAATATCTTGATCGAAGCGGAGCGTTACATCTCTTTCGATATCAATGACGTAAGCATTGACTTCCAGATACTGTCAACCCCGGAAAAGGACATGGGAGAACATATGGAGATCCTTCTGGTCGCGGCAAAGAAGGATTTCGTCAATGATTACATTACCATCGTCAGAGAGGCCGGTTTGAGCCCCATGATTATTGACATAGATTCTTTTGCCTTGGAGAACGTGTACGAGCTGAACTACCCCCTGGAAATAGGGGATTTGGTTGCCCTCTGCGATATCGGGGCAAGCATAATGAATTTAAATATTGTCAGAGGGGGGAAATCCCTTTTTACGCGTGATATCTCAATCGGAGGCAATCTCTACACCGAGGAGATCCAAAAGGAACTGAGCGTCAATTTTGAAGAGGCGGAAAATCTGAAATTGGGTGGATCGTCAGAAAAAGGATCCCCGCATGTCATCGACAAGGTGTTTAACAAGGTCTCTTCTAATATTGCCCTGGAGATAGCCAAATCTTTGGACTTCTTCACCGCGACGTTTCCTGATGAGAAGGTGGCGCGTCTCTATCTCACCGGCGGATGCGCTAAGGCTCCCCGATTGAAGGATATCGTTTACGAGCGGGTGAACATACCGGTAGCCATACTCAACCCGTTTGCGAACATAGTAGTCAACCCGCGTGTCGTCGATCCGGAATATCTTAAGGAAATTAGTTCCTTGATGACCGTTAGTGTAGGGCTGGCTTCACGAAGGATATAAGATGATCGAGATAAATCTACTCCCCGTCCGGGCAGCAAGAAAGAGAGAGTCTCTCCGATTCCAGCTCACCATGTTTTCCCTTATCCTCGTTTTCGTCCTCATCATTGTCGCCTATTTCAGCTGGAGCTCAGGTAAACGTGAGGCGCGCATTGATACCCAGTTAAAATTGGTTCAGGAAGACCTCGTTCGATTAGACAAGGAAGTAGGTGAGATAGACGAGTTAAAGCAGAGAAAGGCCAAACTTGAGCAGAAGCTGACCGTCATCAAAGATTTAGACAAAGGTAGGTTACGGGCAGCCTATATCTTGGGCGAGTTGAGCCAACGGACGCCGGAGAAGGTGTGGATTGAATCCTTGGATAAGAGTGGAAAGGACTTAAAGATTGCCGGGGTGGCCTTGGACAACGAAACCATCGCTAATTTTATGGATGTCTTAGGGCGTTCGAAATATTTCACGGGAGTAGAACTGGAGATCACTGAACAAATCGACAGAGGCGGTTTGAAATTGATGAAGTTCAGCCTCCACTGTTCAACCGTGCTGTAAGGAGAACAAATGGCTCTATCACTGGATACCATACTTAAGCTGCCCACACTGCACAAGGCTGGAATTGTTGCCCTAATTTCGGTGGTCATCTTAGGGGCCTACTGGCAAGGGTTTCATCGTCAAAAAATGAAAAGAATTGCTGCCAAAGAATCTAAGTTGAACGATCTCATCCGGGATAGGAATATAAAGGACAATATCGCCAAGGACAAGGATAAGTTCAAAGCTGAATTGGCGCGCATGAACGATGATCTCCAAAATATCATAACCAAATTGCCGGATCAGAAGGAAATACCTGCTCTATTGAAGGGCATTTCCAATATGAGCCAAGAGGCCGGATTGGAGGTCCTGTTGTTCAAACCCCAGGGGGAAACATCTCAACAATTTTACTCCAGGGTTCCCGTAGAGCTAAAATTTGTGGGATCATATCATAAAATAGGGATGTTCTTTTATTATGTGGGGACCCTTCCCCGGATTGTCAACATCGAAAACTTCAACATTACAAATGCCCAACAAAAGAAAAAGGATGAACTTCTGTTGAATACCTCCTGTGTGGCGACGACATATAGGTACGTAGAGAGGGCGACGGCACCCCCAAAGGGGAAAAAGTAGCCGGATAGGCATAAGAAGAATGGATCGAGAAGGGGGGGGTAAGGCATACATTATCTTCATCCTGGGTATCGTTATTGGCCTGTGTGCGCCTGCGTGCGATCAGCTACCTCTTCCCCTTGGCAAAAAAGGGAAGGAACAAAAGGCAACTGCGAAACCACCTCCACAACCTGCTCCCCAACAGGCTACCTCATCACCATCCGCCGCGCCAACACAGGAAGTCGAGCCTGATTATGTCTACGACCCCACAGGCAAGAGGGATCCTTTTCAGCCATTCATCGCCGCGCAGACCCCTATTAAGCCCGTTGGTGAGGACATACCCGCTACTCCCCTCCAGAAATATGATCTCAGCCAACTAAAATTAGTAGCCATCATCGTTGGAACCGGGGAGGGCAGCGCGATGGTTGAGGATTCCGAGGGGAAGGGTTACATAATCAAAAAGGGGGTATACGTCGGGACGAATTTCGGCAAAGTAAAGACAGTGCTCAAAGATCGGGTGATCATCGAGGAGCGGTATAAAGATTATACAGGTCAAGTAAGGGAAAAAGAGATTACTTTGAGATTACACCCCCCGGGGGAGGAAAAAGGCAGATGAAGAGCCTCAAACAAAGGAAAAAGGTGTATTGGTGGGCATCTCTATGCGCCGCCATCTTCTTGGTAATAGGGTGTGCTTCCCGGGAAAAGGCAGAACCCTTACCGGAATCAACCGCCATCCCCCACAATCTTGTTAAGAAGATATCAATCGAAGACAATGCCGAAGGGAAGCGGGTGATTATTGAGGGGGAAGCCCCCTTGTCCCATACATTCTTTAGGCTCATCTCCGAACCGTTGCAGCTGCTGGTCGATATCCCGCAGGCAACACTGGCTCCGGAAGCCGCTATTCCCATAACGATCGGCGATGGCGTTATACAAGAGATCGCTGCCATTCAGCGCGATGGAGACGTTGAGGTGTCCATCAGCCTGAATAAGCTGGTCAGATATCAAGTCCAGAAAGAAGGCAACCTCCTTTCTATTGTCGTGGGGAGACAAAGTCCGCTTCTCGCAAAGGAAGAAGAGAAAAAAGGGGAGGCGCGGATGGTGAGCGAGATGCCGTCTTCGGTAAAGGAGGAGGGCATCGAGAAAGGATCGGTTCCTGCCAAGAGCTTAGTCGATGTTTTTGTGGATACCTCGCGGAAAGATAGGATTATTTTACAGTTGAAAGCGGACGGACAAGTAGGGGATTATGATTCTTTTGGTTTACAGAAGCCGACCAGGTTGGTGATAGATGTCTGGAAGATAAAGAGGCGGTTCGGCAAAAAGCCGGTCTCGGTTAACTCACCTTATGTGAAAAAAGTGCGTTTCGGTGATTACCCTAAAAAGGTCAGGGTGGTCCTTGATATTCCCTTAAAGTCCCTGCCCAGCTACAGGGTGGATCGCATCGGCAATGCCCTCATCATCGTCCTGGGAAAGAAGGAAGCGGTAGCAGCGACGGCACCAGCGGCGCCCACGGCACTCGAAAAGGGGGTAGTCAGGGAAGAGGAAAAGGTTTCTCCTGTAATGCCTGTAGCTGCTAAACCTGTAACCGGCGAGATCATCGGAATAGATTTTAAACAGCTTGAGGATAAATCCAGGATTATTATTGCCACCTCGGCAAAGGCCCCCTATCAAATTACCAAGGGCCCGGAGAATACCGTATTGTTGGACGTGCAAGGGATGACGGTCCCGCCAAAACTCAGAAGACCCTTGGATACCCATGAGTTCTCAAGCCCGGTACTCCTGATTACCCCTGTCAATGTTACGGTAGGCGCTAAAAAGGGCACACAGGTCGTCGTAAAGCTGAGAAAGATGGTAGCCTTCGACGTTAAACAGGAAAATGATAGGATTTACGTCGACTTTGAAAGGGCTGAGGAGTTCAAAGGTGAAAAGCCACAACCAATAGAGGTGGTCACCGTAAAAAAGCCGCCTGCTGAAAAGGCAGCAGAAGGACCGACAGAGGTAAAGAAAGAAGAGCCGGTAAAAAAGGAAGAGATTGCTCCACCGACGCTGAAGGCTGAACCAGCTGTTCCCATTCAGAGAGAAGGAGCAGGGCAAAAGATCTACACTGGAAAGAAGATTACCCTGGATTTTAAAGACGCCGATATCGCCAACATCCTGCGACTCTTTGCCGAGGTGAGCGACCTGAATATCATAGCCTCCGGGGATGTCAAGGGGACGGTTACCGTCCGACTCGTTGATGTCCCATGGGATCAGGCCTTTGACATCGTCCTCCAGGCGAACAATCTGGGGGCGGAAAGGATAGGAAACGTCGTCAGGATAGTCCCCTTGGAGCGCTTAAGCGCGGAACGGAAGATCAGGGCAGAGGCAACCAAGGTCACGGAGGAGATCGAACCGCTTGTCACCGAGGTGATACCGATCAACTACGGCGATGCAAAGAATATCGGCGACACAGGGATCAAGCCGATCCTGAGCAGCAGGGGAAGGGTGGTTGTTGATGAGCGCACCAATACCCTCATCGTAACGGACATCCGGACCAACGTGGAAAAGGCAAAGCTGCTGGTGCGGACCCTCGACGCCCAGACCCCGCAGGTCCTGATCCAGGCCCAGGTCATCGAGGCCAACCTCGACTTTAGCCGGGAGCTGGGTATTTCCTGGGGGGGGAGTTTCCAAACCGGTAATTCAAGCGGCAGTTTGACAGCTTCAGGGGCGAGCAGCGGTGACTTCGTAGTCGATATCCCTGCTGCGGCGGGTTCTGGGGCCGGCGGCGCCATCCAATTCCTGATGGCGAATCTACAAAATACCCAATCTCTGCGGGTAAAGATCTCTGCCCTGGAGTCAACGGGGCAGGGAAGGGTAATATCCAGCCCTCGTCTCACTACGCTGGATAATACCGAGGCATCGATAGAGCAGGGGCTGCGCATACCTTACATAAAGCTTACAGCGGAGGGTACGGCTACTACCGACTTCATCGAGGCCAATCTGAAGTTGACCGTTACCCCCCACGTGACTGCCGATGGATATGTCAGGATGGAGCTCGATGTAAAGAAGGATACCCCTGACGATTCTGTTTCAGTACTTGGCGTGCCATCTATCGATAAGAAGGAGGTCAAGACAGAGGTCCTGGTCAAGGATGGCGAGGTGGTGGTAATCGGCGGAATCTATACGTATACCAAGACCAGCAGCGTTGACGCCGTCCCCTTCTTTTATAAGATCCCTTTGCTCGGGTGGCTGTTCCAAAAGAGGGTAAAAGATGATAACAAGAGGGAACTCTTGATCTTTATCGCCCCCACTATCGTGCAGCCAAGGAGGATTATAACTCAATAACACCTTTTTCTCCTTCCGTACTTGTATCTTTCTTCAAAGGCCTCTTCGGAAGCCTTTGCCGATATCGTGAAGAATGATGAAAAAATCCCTGGTGTCAGCAGTCATTTCCGTTCTCTTGTGTGTCTCAGCATTCAATCCCCTTCTTGACAGCATCCATCAGGCCCTTGCCGGCCAAAAAACTCACTATGTCAGGTCTCGGAACTATGCCGTGGTCAAAGAGATCAGGTACTGGTCAGGTGCCACGCACACCCGCATTGTCATTGATCTCGACCAGGAGGTCGTTTACAAGGAACAACTCCTCAAAAGGGATAGTGCGCTTGATAAACCGCCGCGTCTCTGTATAGACCTCACCGTTGCCAAACTCAGCCCTCAACTCAAAGAGCCCATACCCATTGAGGCCGGACTTCTCAAGAGGGTCCGCGCCGGACAGTACACCCCTGATACCGTGCGCGTCGTGCTGGATCTGGAGAGTGTTGCCGACTACAAGATCTTTCCCTTGAGCGATCCTTTCCGCGTGGTTATCGATGTCTTGGGGACTTCTCAAGCGCCCCAGAAAGAGGAGACCTCCAAATTGCCTCTCCCCTCCCAGGCCCAACAACCTCAGCCCTTTAAACTGGTGTTAGATCCTGGGCACGGGGGCGAGGACCCCGGAGCCGTAGGACCGACAGGGCTCAAGGAAAAGGATGTCGTCTTGCGGATCTCCACCAAGGTGAGAGACAAGGTTAGAAAAGAGCTGGGATGGGATGTTGTCATGACCCGCGAGGATGATCGCTTCATCCGCCTGGAGGATAGAACCGCCGTCGCCGCGACAAAGGAAGGGAAACTTTTCGTCTCCATTCATGCCAATGCCTGTAAGGATAGAAGCATCAGGGGGATAGAGAGCTTTGTTATCGGCACTACCACTAACAGGGATGCATTGCGACTGGCGGCGAAAGAGAATAACATCTCGCCTCGACAGGTGAGCGATCTACAGATCATCCTCACCGACCTCAAACTGAATGATCCTATGAAGGTTATTCCTTCACGCCAGCTTGCCGAATGTGTCCAGATGGCCTTGGTGAGCAGCCTTCACAAGAGATTCGGGCAGGCAAAAGACCTTGGGGTCAAGCAAGCCCCCTTTATTGTGCTCGTGGGAGCGGAAATGCCGTCAATCCTCGTTGAGGTCTCTTTTATTAGTAATCACGTGGAGGAGAGGATGCTGCGAGACCAGCGCTATCTCGATGCAATAGCAGATGCCATCGTCGAAGGGCTCAAGAAGTATGCCCAGGATGCCGAGATGGTAAAAGGTCAACGCTCTTTGTCTGCTTCTACGGCCCGCAGCTCTAATTGAAGCCTCTTTACCCCTTGCCAATCATTCATCTTTGGATGAAAGGCTATCCGCACTTCGGCGGGGAGTTGCGCGCCGAGGGACCCCATGCCGAAACCGATAACCTCATAGGCCCTTTGTTTCCCCCTCAGAGCGAACTTTATAGTATCTTTACCCAGGATCCTGATATCGTGGATCGGAAGTTTTTCTTTCGTGGAAAAGATGGGCCTGGGGTTGGCCGACCCATAGGGCGGGAAAAAAGAGAGATAGTTTAAGAGTTCAGGGGTGATCTCCTCCAGGTCTACTGCTGCATCGATAGAAATAGTCGGCATGAAATCCGCGTCTCCCAATTTCCTCTTGACGGCCTCTTCGAAACTATCTCGAAAGACTTCGATCTTATCGCGGCTGATTTTCAGGCCGGCGGCATATTTGTGTCCGCCGAACCCCAGGAGATGCTCTTCACACTCCTGAAGACCTTCATATACATGGAACCCAGCAATGCTCCGCGCTGATCCCTTACCTGCATCCCCCTCCAGGGCGATTAGGATAGTCGGCCGCCGGAACTCTTCTGCAAGTTTGGAGGCGACAATCCCGATGACTCCGGGATGCCAAGCGTCCGAGCTCAGCACCAGGCTTTTTTGGCCTTGAAGCCCATCCCGCTCTATATCCTCTTTTGCTTCCTTATACAACCTCTCTTCGATGCCCTGACGCTCCCGATTGGCCTGATCAAGCTCTGCGGCAATGCTACGAGCCCGGCCGTACGCATCCGCGAGGAGAAGCTCCACCCCCAGCTGACCAGTAGCTACCCTTCCTCCTGCATTCAGGCGTGGCGCCAGCCGAAAGGCCACGTGTCCTGTGGAGATCTCCTCCTTTCCTATGCCGCTCACCTCTTTGAGCGTGATCAGTCCCGGTCGAACGGTGTCTTTCAATTCTTTAAGACCATACATCACCAAAACCCTGTTTATGTCCACCAGAGGGACGATATCCGCTATAGTTCCCAAAGCGACCAGGTCCAGGTAGCAACGCAGGTTTGGCTCCTGGCTGTCCTGCCAGAAAGCGCTCTCTCTGAGCCTGCTGCGCAACGCTACCACGAGATGGAAGGCCACACCCACCCCGGCCAACCCTTTGAAAGGGAAAGGGCAATCAGGTCGGAGCGGATCAAGCACGGCGTAGGCTAGGGAGGGTAGGGCGGGGACCTCATGGTGATCCACGACGATGGTATCCATGCCCAGTTGCCGGGCAAGTTGTATCTCTTCCCGGTCGCTGATGCCGCAATCCACGCAGATCAAAAGCTTTGTCCCTTGGGCGGCAATCTTTTTGACGGCTTCCGGGTTAAGACCATAGCCTTCCATCAATCTATGGGGGATATAATAAGAAGGCTTGATCCCCATCGAGCGCAGAAAGTCCATTAACAGGGCACAAGCAGTGATGCCATCAGCATCATAGTCTCCATAGATCGAGATTTGCTCTTTTTTTTGCAGGGCGCTTATTATCCTCTCCACCCCCTTGTCCATATCTTTCATGAGAAAGGGGTTATAGAGATGATGGAGCACAGGCGACAGGAATTTTTGCCCGTCCTGAGGGGTTGTGATCCCGCGTTTAATTAAAAGGTGAGCAACCAAGGGCGGTATATCCAGCTGTTTACTCAATTCCTCTTTTAATGGGGCGGGACAGTTGAATACATCCCATCGCATATTCATAACTGCGCGCTCCCGATTATCTCCCGTATGTTTTTGAGCCCCCTTTGTTCAAGAAAAGCGTCTATCCCCTCGATGATCTCCACCATCGTCGTGGGCTTGATAAAATTTGCCGTGCCGACTTGAACAGCCGTAGCGCCGGCCATCAGAAACTCCACGGCATCCCGGTAATCCATTATACCTCCCGCCCCGATGACGGGGATCTTCACTGACGAGGCCGCATCCCAGACCGCCTTTAAGGCGATGGGTTTAATGGCCGGACCCGTGAGTCCCCCTGTCACCCCGCCCAATACGGGTTTTTCCCGATCGAGATCTATGGCCATGGCTGGGACAGAGTTTATTAACGTGACGGCCTCGGCCCCTTCTCCTTCAGCTGCCAGAACAATCTCCTTGATATTCGATACTTGAGAAGAAAGTTTAATTATAATAGCGCAATTAGTTGATTTTACTAATTTTTTTGTTATCTCAATTACTGAGATACATGTGCTTCCGAAATGGATACCGCCTGCCTTGATGTTGGGACAAGAGAGGTTCGCCTCCAGCGCAGCCACCCCTTCCAGGGCGCTGAGTCTCCTGGCTGCCGCGACATATTCATCTATGGTAAAGCCAAAAAAATTTACGATAACGGGAACCTTAAAGCGGCGCAGAACGGGCAACTTCTGTTGCGCAAATTGTTCAATGCCGACATTGTGCAGGCCGATGGAGTTCAACATGCCCCCTCGGGTTTCCCATATCCGGGGAGGAGGATTGCCCTCCTGGGGTGCAAGAGAAATCCCTTTGGTAACGATGGCCCCTAATCTATTGAGGTCGATGAGAGAGGCGTATTCCTCGCCATAGCCGAACGTACCGGCGGCAGGCATTACCGGATTCTGCAACTCTAATCTTCCAACCTTTACCTTAAGGTTCGGCATTGTCTCTCCACATGATGTCTTTCGACGCAAATATCGGTCCATCCTTACAAGTGCATTTATATCCTTCTAGGGTCTTCGCGACGCAACTCAGGCAGGCGCCAAGACCGCAAGCC
>MGQS01000001.1:23267-27012 GCA_001797905.1 Deltaproteobacteria bacterium RBG_16_54_11
TCCAACAGGGCATCTTCCGCTCTGCGGCAAGGTCTGCCACCACTTTTAACATAGGCTCCGGGCCGCAGGCGTACATCGCCGTCTTTGCCCCCGCCTCATCTTTCCCGTGTTCCAGGAGTTTTGTCACGAGCCCCTTTTGGCCCTCGGTTCCATCTTCGGTGGCTATCTTGACTGCTATGTCAGCCATATCGAGGAGTTCGGCTAGACAGATGAGGTCGTCCCGGGACTTTGCCCCATACAGGACGAGGACGGAAGAAGAAACTGTTTTCAGTCTCAATATCAAGGGGAAAAGAGGGGCGATGCCCATACCCCCGGCAATGATAACAGCCTTATATCCTGAGGGTGGGTCCTGAAATCCCTTGCCCAAGGGTGCCAAGACCCTTATTGGTGAACCGATTGACAGCTTGGCCAAAAGAGCCGTCCCTGTTCCGACAACCTTGAAAAGAACATCCAGAGATGAGGCGCCTTCTTTACGCTCAAAGTTGTGTATGGAGAAGGGACGGGGCAAGAGGATGTCCTTGGTCCCTTCCATACTCAACATGGCAAACTGTCCGGGTATAATAGGATCAATGGGCTTTGGAAGAAAGATACTCAAGCGATGATACAGCGATCCCATCTGTTTATTTTCTCTGATTTCACCCTTAAGGTAGACGGGATTGCTCATCGTCTTTTTTTCCATATATTCGATCTCCGTAGAAGAGCCCCATGAGGATGGCGTCTTCACCGGTGTCGGCGTAATATTTCCTTCTCACCCCATATGAAACAAACCCCAATTTCTGATAGAGGTGTAGCGCAGCCTGATTTCCTTCTCTGGCCTCTAAAAGATACCATATACCTCCTCTGCTGTACGAGAAATCAAGAGCGAAGAGCAGGAGTGAGCGGGCGATCCCCAATCTGCGGAAAGCGGGGTGGGTAGCTAAATTTAATATATGGACTTCACCACTGAACATCCAAAAGATGATATAGCATAAAACGAGATCATGCCGATTTTCCCGGTGGGATGCCACAAAATGGAAGGAGAGAGGCGAGGACAATTCATGCAAAAACATCTTCTCGGTCCAAGGCGTGGGGAAAGACGCCCTCTCAATTTCCATGACTTGCTCCAAGTGATCCCTGTCCATCTCCCGAATCTTCCATTGCACTATTAAGTGCCTCCCCGCTTTGACGCCTTTAAATGCTTTAAAAGCAACTTTACTTTTTCTTTAAACTTTTCGTCACGAGAAGCTTCTATGGCCTTTTTATACGCCTCTTTCGCGTGCTTTTGATCATCTAAGAGGTAATTGATATTTCCCATCTCCATATAGGCCATGGAAGTGAGCGCATCTGCAGAGGAAGGATTTTCAGCAACGACCCTTTGATAGGTATCCAAAGCCTTTTGGTATTCATTGAGATCGAAATATATCTCCCCTTGCCAGCAGACGGCATTTTTCACTACGGTGCTGTTCGGCGAATGTGCAGCAATAGTGAGGTACTTGAGAGATGATTCATATTCGGCCTTTTCCGCCTTTTTTATGCCCACTTTTAGGGCCGCTTCATAGAATAGCTCATTGATGGGGTGTCTTTTACGCAGGGTCTCAAAATATCTTTCTGATGCACGCATATCTTCTTCATCAACGGAAATAGCTATCAGCCTATAGAGACACCAAGCATGCCACGATGACCTTTTATATTCTTTTATGGCTCTGACATAAGCCTTGCTCGCCTCAGATATATTCCCCAGTTCCCTGAATGATTCACCCTGAATCCAAAGGACTTCATCCATCTTGTTAAAATGTGGGTATTCTAACTGCAAGAGATCTATATTGACCAGGCCCTCTTTATATTTCCCTTCTTGAAAGGAACAGACGGCTATTTTAAAGAGGGCTTCTTGGCGATACATCGAGGTATTGAGGAGGTTAAACCAGTAAGGCATGGCCTCTTGACAGTTACCCTCGTAGGTATTGAGCTCAGCAAGAATATATTGTGCCAATGCCTTTTCTCGTTCAGCAGGAGAAAGTTTCACTATTTCATAGGTTATCTCCTTAACCCGTGCGAAGTCTCCTCGCTTGAGGTAACACCATCCCAGGTTCAAGAGTGTTTGTACCCTCATCTGGTCTTGGGGAAAACGGCTGAGGTACTCCTTGAGGACCTCTATGGCCTCCTGATATCTATCAAGATCGATGAAAATCTCCCCTATAAATAACAAGACATGAGGAAGCAGCGGTGTATGGGAAAAGCTATTCTTTAAGGTCAAGAGTCCTTTCAATGCCTCTTCTTTTCTTTCACCCATGTACAGACATACACTCTCCCCATAGAGGGCATGAGCGGTAAAAGAGGACTGGGGAAAACGATCCAGTAGGGAGCGGAAAACCGCGGCCCCCTTGTTATATTTTTGCAGCTTAACAAGGGTTTCTCCCCACCAATAAAGGGCCTCTTCGAGAAGATCCTCCTTGGATTTACTGTCTGCTACCTCCTGAAAAAAGTCCTCTGTTTCCTTGTATCTTTTCTGTTCATAAAGGGCGAGTCCCAGCCAAAATTTGGCGCTACGGGAAAGAGAAGAGGTACTGTTGCGGTCCTGAAGGGACTTCTTGAGATACATCTCCGCTCTCTTATATTGTCCCTCCTGAAAGGAAATCTTGCCGAGCAAGAAGAGAGAAGGATGATACCAGGGACTTTGGGGGTACTTTGTGACAAGAGTCAGGAGGTTGCTTTGGGCGCTCGATAGATCATCTAATTTTTCACACGAGCGGCTCAGCCAGAAATATACCGCATCACTCGCTCGAAAGGCCTTCTGTGATGTTAGCACTTCAACAAATACCGCCTTGGCTTCAGCAAACTTCTTCTGTTCATAAAGCGCCTTCCCCAAGAGATACATAACCTTTTGGGCATGGATATGACGGGGATATGACCGCAAAAATGCGCGAAATTGGGCCTCCGCTACCTGATAAAAACCTTCAGTAAAGGCCCCCGTACCCACATGCAGTAGTTCTTGCGGAGATGAAGCGGGAGAGGGCAGGGGGGCAAGAATGATGATAACGAGCAGTGAGAGGATCAAGGATATATGCTTTAGGAGAGCTCGAGCTTTGCTTCCCATTGGCTACCTTTCAGCATCCTCTGTATCTTCAAGAGGTCTTTTTTGGTGTTAACGTTGGTAAATGATGCAAGAGATGGATCGATCTTTTTAAGCTCCTCTTCCTCACAATACCAAACCCGTACCTCAGAAAGAAGCCTCGTGATCTTAAACTCACCCCTCTCTAAAAGTTTTTTTATAGGTGAGATACAGCGCTTTGAGTAGAGGGCGTGCAAGGGCTCTACTCCTTCCTTGGTTATGGGAATTACAATATCGTAATTGAGCCTCTTTTCAATGAGATAGGAGACAAGCTCCGGCTTGAGAAATGGCATGTCGCAGGCCACGCAAAAGGTATGATAATTACTCGCTCTCATGAGCCCTGTGTAGAGACCGCCTAAAGAACCGGCCCCGCGAAGTGCGTCTATAACGGTGTGCGCTTGATATTTGCAAAATTGCTGAGGTTGATTGGTAACAATGATAAGCTCGGAAAAAAGCTCCTTGCATTTACCGTAGACATGATCGAAAAGGGAGATGCCCCCGATTTGGATGAAAGCCTTATCCTGCCCCATGCGGCGACTCTCACCACCCGCTAAAATGGCACACGAAACATCGAATTCCATCAGTATAATCTAAATACCACTATTCACCCTGCTAATCAAGAAGGGATTGAGTGTTGACAGCCTTAATCTACTAACC
>MGQS01000002.1:0-3591 GCA_001797905.1 Deltaproteobacteria bacterium RBG_16_54_11
GCGCAAGTTGCTGCCGGAGAGGATAATTTTTGAAAAATTGGGCATAAAAATTGGTTTGATCCACGGGTGGGGACGCCCGCAGGATCTGGAAGAGAGGATTGCAAAGGTTTTTCATGACGACGACGTTCGCTGCATCATTTACGGCCACAGCCACACCAGCGCAAATCACAAGGTTGATGATATCATCTTTTTTAATCCCGGCTCGCCGATGGATAAACACTTCGCCAAAAAAACCAGCATTGGCTATCTGACCATTCAAGATGATGAAATCTCAGGGGAGATCGTTCCTATATAAATGCCTATATATTACGTCTGATAAGATATATTATGTAAACTAATTGGTTATTTATCTGGGTTAGTGCTTCCAAGTCTCTCGACCCCGCGTGCTAATACTTACCCAAAAGAAAGCATTTCATTCCCCTTCCTTACAGTACAACAGTACAGTCCATGAGGTCTATTTTGTGCCCTCACGGTGGATTATCGCATGCAACCTCAAAATAACGGCGGATACTAGGCATGTGGTCCGCATGGAGCTACTTCACCGTTCAGCGAAGGATAAAATGGCGGTTTAAACCCCCTACCCCATCAGCAAGGGCACGTTGGAACGGGTGAAATTTTCTCCAGTAGTAAAAAATTGCGCAAATTGATATCATGTCCGAGCGAAAAAAAATGAGGAGTTCTCACTACATGAGGAGGTCGCAAAAAGGCGAGGATGAGCCTAGCTGAGAGGATCTTTAAGGGTGACATAAGGGCTGCCTCGCGTCTGATCAGGGATATCGACGATGAGATGGAGTCGGCAAAAGACGAACTAAAGAAACTCTATGCAAAGACAGGCAGGGCCCACATCGTCGGTATCACCGGACCCCCAGGCGTAGGCAAAAGCACCCTGGTGGACAAGATAATCGAGGTCCTCAGGGGAGAGAGGAAGACGGTGGGGGTCATCGTTGTGGACCCCACCAGCCCTTTCAGCGGCGGTGCAATCTTGGGGGACAGGATCAGGATGCAACGCCACAGCATTGATGAAGGGGTCTTTATCCACAGCCTTGCCACGAGAGGACATCTGGGTGGAATCTCCCGATCCACGCATGATATCATCAAGGTGATGGACGCCATGGGTAAAGAGGTCATCCTGGTGGAGACCGTCGGGGTGGGACAAGATGAGGTGGCTATCGCCAACGCGGTCGATACCGCCATCGTGGTTCTGATCCCGGGCTTGGGAGATGACATCCAGGCGATAAAGGCGGGGATCCTGGAGATCGGGGATATCTTCGTGATCAACAAATGCGACCAAGAAGGGGCGGATAGGCTCGAGCAGGAGCTCATGATCATGTTGGAGACGGGGGGCAGGCGCACTGACAAGTGGCAACCGCCCATCTACCGAACTGAGGCCCTCAGAGAAAAGGGGATAGAAAAACTAGTGGCGGGGATGCACCTTCACCACAACATGCTGCATCAGAAAGGTCTTCATCAGCGGCGGGAAAGGGAGCGGGCGAGGTTTGAGTTTTTGGAGATCCTCAAATCCTCTTTGCTGAATAAGCTTCAACAGCACTTAAGCCGGAATGGCGAATTGGATCGCATGGAGGAGGCTTTGATGAAGAGGGAGAAAGATCCGTACACGCTGGTCGAGGAGATTATCCAAAAAATATTGCCGCAGTAAAAATGAAGGAGGTTGAGCCACTATGTCTTTAAGGGAAAAACGCCGGAGAGAATTAGAGGAAAAGAGGAGACAGGCTGAACTGGCCGGAGGGGCGGATAAGATCCACAAGCAGCATCAGATGGGAAAGTTGACGGCTCGGGAGCGCATCGACCTCTTAATGGACAAGGGTACCTTTGTTGAAATGGATAAGTTCGTGACCCATCATTGTCATGACTTCGGCATGGAGAGCCGGAAGATCTATGGGGATGGGGTGGTCACGGGTTACGGGAAGGTCAATGGCAGGCTGATCTTTGTCTTCTCTCAGGACTTCACTGTCTTCGGCGGGGCTCTGGGTATGGCCTTTGCAATGAAGATCTGTAAGGTGATGGACCTTGCCGTGAAGAATGGAGCCCCTCTTATCGGCCTGAATGACTCCGGCGGGGCCCGTATTCAAGAGGGGGTGGAAAGCCTGGCAGGCTACGCCTATATTTTTCTCCGCAACACCCTGGCTTCGGGTGTCATACCCCAGATATCAGCTATTCTTGGGCCGTGTGCCGGTGGCGCAGTGTATTCTCCGGCCATCACCGACTTCATCCTCATGACCAAAAAGACGAGCTTCATGTTCATCACCGGGCCTGAGGTAATCAAGGCCACGACCCACGAGACAGTCACCAAGCAAGATTTGGGAGGCGCCATGACCCACAATGCAGTGAGTGGCGTGGCCCACTTCGCCCCTGAAGACGATGCCGACGCAATACGGCTCATTCGGGAACTGCTTGCCTATTGTCCGCAAAACAACAGGGAGAAGCCCCCCCGGATAGAGCCGAAAGACGATCCCAACAGAATGGAGGAGGGACTCAAAACCATCGTTCCGGATGACCCCAGAAAGCCCTACGATATGCACGGGCTCATCAGGATGGTGGTGGACGGCGGCAAACTCCTGGAAGTCCATGAACACTTTGCCAAGAACATCATCGTTGGTTTTGCCCGTCTTAACGGTATATCTGTTGGTATCGTAGCCAGCCAGCCCAATTATCTGGCCGGCTGTCTGGACATCAACGCATCGACGAAAGGAGCGCGTTTCGTCCGTTTCTGCGATTGTTTCAATATACCCCTGGTGACCTTTGTGGATGTGCCCGGCTTTCTTCCGGGCACGGCCCAGGAATTTGGCGGGATCATCAAACATGGGGCCAAGCTCCTCTATGCCTTCTGCGAGGCCACGGTCCCCAAGGTGACGGTAATCACCCGCAAGGGCTATGGGGGGGCCTATGACGTTATGTCCAGCAAGCATATCCGAGGGGACATAAACTATGTCTATCCCCTCGCTGAGATCGCCGTCATGGGACCTGAGGGGGCGGTGAACATCATCTTCCGCAAGGAGATCGAACAGGCAAAAGACCAGGAGGAGGCCAAGAAGAAATTGGCAGATGAATATCTGGATAAGTTCGCCAGCCCCTATCGGGCGGCGGAGCTGGGATACGTCGATGAGATCATTGAGCCCGAGGAGACCAGGCCGAAGCTGATCCAGGCTTTAGAGATACTCCAGAACAAAGTGGACAGCAATCCTCCGAGAAAACACGGGAACATCCCCCTATAAGGACGGCCAGTCATCAGGGGAGGCATTTGCTTTTTTTAAGACTTTTTTAAGCCCCTACCCTGCTCTGGAAGTTTAATCGGGGTGCACATTGTTCTTTATCTGGGTATGGGCCGGGATGGACCTTATCGCGCATTAAGGAGTGCGGAATATGAAGAGCAAGATCAACTTGAAGAATGAATATCGCCGTTGGAAGGAGACCACCCTCAAAAAGATCTTGGAGCGATCCCCAGAGCGCAAGGAATTCTTTAAGACTACCTCGGATATTGTCCTCAAACGAGTGTACAGCCCGCTTGATATAGAGAGGTTGGACTACGTGAAAGACTTGGGGCTTCCCGGAGAATCCCCCTTTACCAGGGGA
>MGQS01000002.1:3607-7879 GCA_001797905.1 Deltaproteobacteria bacterium RBG_16_54_11
ACAGGGGAAGATTCTGGACCATGCGCCAGTATGCCGGCTTCGCGACTGCCGAGGAGACCAATCAGAGATATAAATATCTCTTAAACCAGGGGCAGACGGGGTTGAGCGTGGCCTTTGACCTCCCCACCCAGATCGGCTATGACTCCGACCACCCCCTCTGTACGGGCGAGGTGGGAAAGTGCGGTGTGGCCATAGATTCCCTCGCGGATATGGAGATCCTCTTTGACGGGATTCCCCTGGACAAGGTGAGCACCTCCATGACCATCAACGCAACCGCTGCCATGCTCTTGGCCATGTATATCGCCGTGGCCGAGAAACAAGGAGTCCCCATGGATCAACTGAGGGGGACCATCCAGAACGATATCCTGAAGGAGTATGCGGCCAGGGGCACCTACATCTACCCTCCTAAAGAGTCCATGAGGATCATCACCGATATCTTTTCCTTTAGCAAGGATCATCTCCCTCAGTGGAACACGATCAGCATAAGCGGGTATCACATCCGCGAGGCGGGCTCCTCTGCGGTCCAAGAGGTGGCCTTCACCCTGGCCAACGGCATCGCCTACGTGGAGGCAGCTATTGAGGCTGGATTGGATGTGGACTCCTTTGCCGGGAGGTTATCCTTTTTTTTCGGGGCCCATAACAACTTTCTGGAAGAGATCGCTAAGTTTCGGGCGGCCCGTAGGATGTGGGCCAAGATCATGCGGGAGCGTTTCGGGGCCAAGAAACCCGCCTCCTGTATGCTGCGCTTCCATACCCAGACGGCCGGCTGCACCCTCACTGCGCAACAACCCGACAACAATGTCGTGCGGGTGGCCTTTCAGGCCCTGGCTGCCGTGCTCGGGGGTACCCAATCCCTGCACACCAACTCCCGGGATGAGGCCTTTGCTCTGCCCTCTGAAGAATCGGTTGCCATCGCCCTGAGGACCCAGCAGATCATTGCCCATGAGAGCGGTGTGGGCGAGATCATAGATCCCCTGGGTGGATCCTATGCCATGGAGGCTCTTACCCAAGAGATCGAGGAACGGGCCGTAGAGTACATCGACAAGATAGACGAGATGGGCGGGGCCATCAAGGCGATTGAATCGGGCTTTATGCAGAGGGAGATCGCCAATAGCGCCTACAAATATCAAAGGGACATTGAAGACAAAGAAAGGATTATCGTGGGTCTCAACGAATTCACGGCGGAGGAGGCACCCTTTACCGATATCCTCAAAATAAGCCCCGAGGTAGAGCGCTATCAAAAGCAAAAGTTGGACAAGGTGCGAGGTAAGCAGGATTCCAAAAAGTTCCGGAATTCCCTGGAGGGATTGAAAGAGGCGGCTCAAGGCACAGAGAACCTGATGCCTTATATCATCGAGGCGGTAAAGAGCTACGTTACCTTGGGGGAGATCGCCGATGCCCTGAGGGAGGTATTCGGTGAATATAAGGAGCATACGATCATCACCTGAAGGAGGTGGCATCATGGGAGGGAGGAAGATCAGGGTTTTGGTCGCCAAACCAGGGTTGGACGGACACGATCGCGGGGCGAAGGTAATCGCCCGTGCCCTGCGGGACGCGGGAATGGAGGTCATTTACACGGGTATCCGCCAAACCCCGGAACAGATCGCTGCTACGGCCATTCAGGAAGGGGTAGACATCGTGGGGCTCAGTTGTCTCTCGGGCGCCCACAACCAACTCTTTCCGCAGGTGGTTAAACTGTTGCGGAAAAAAGGAGGGGATGATATCCTCGTCGTCGGCGGAGGGATCATCCCCTATGATGATATCCAATTTCTCAAGGAGGCGGGGATAAGGGAGATATTTCAGCCCGGCGCCACAACTGAAGAGATCATCACCTTCATTAAAGCCACGGTGGAGAGGCATGATTGAAACGATAAGAGACTAAGGAGGATGCATGATCAAGAAGATCGATCATATTGCGGTAGTGGTTCCCAATCTGGAGGAAGGAGCCAAATTTTACAAGGAGTTCCTCGGTCTCAACCTCGCCGATGTGGAAGAGATAGAGGGGATGGACACCAAGGTGGGTTTTATTGCCATTGGCGAGACCAAGATAGAGCTGGTGCAGCCCACCAAAGAAGAAACCGGCTTGGCGAAGTATTTGGCCAATCGGGGCCCTGGTATCCATCACATCTGTCTGGAGGTGGATGACATCGAGGCCGACCTCAAGGCCTTTAAAGAAAAGGGAGCGCTGCTCATCGATGAAACCCCGAGAAAGGGGGCACATGGGATGAAGGTAGGCTTTATCCACCCCAAAACCTCCGGGGGTGTCCTAATCGAGTTATGTGAGCCCTCGCACCCGAAAGATTAGCGGAAGAAACCAGGCCAGTCAGGGACAGACAAGGAGTGACGAGATGAAGATTCACGAATATCAGGCAAAAGCGTTGTTTGAAACATACGGTATCCCGATTCCCCGGCGGAGGGTGGCAAAGACTACCGGGGAGGCCTTCGATGCCGCTCAAGAGATCGGTACCTTCCCGGTGATACTCAAGGCACAGATCCACGCGGGTGGGCGCGGCAAGGGCGGCGGGATTAAGGTTGTTCAGAGGATCGCCGAGGTGGAACCAGCTGCCTCCGAACTCCTGGGAAGACAACTGGTTACCTCACAAACCGGGCCGGAGGGGAAGCCGGTAGGGGCCATCTTGGTGGAAGAAGCACTGGATGTTAAAAAAGAGGTCTATCTGGGGATCGTGATCGATAGGTCCCGCGAAAGCCTCGTGGTCTTGGCCAGCGCAGAGGGCGGCATGGAGATCGAGCAGGTGGCTGCTGAAAGCCCGGAAAAGGTCTTCTCTGAGGTGGTAGATCCGGCAGTGGGGCTTCGTCCCTTTCAGGCCAACCGGATCGGCTTTTCCCTGGGGTTCGATCCTTCCGTGGTGAGAAAAGCCACCGGGATCATCTTGAAGCTCTACCAACTCTTCAACGAAAAGGACTGCTCCTTGGCAGAGATCAACCCCCTGGTAGTAACCGAGAACGGAATAGTTGCTTTGGACGCCAAATTGAACTTCGACGATAACGCCCTTTATCGACATCCCGATATTGTGTCCTTGCGGGATACCTCTCAGGAAGCCCCTTTGGAGATTGAGGCCTTCCAGCACCGCTTGAACTACATCAAACTGCAAGGAAATGTGGGCTGCATGGTAAACGGGGCGGGTTTGGCCATGGCGACCATGGACCTTATCAAACTTGCCGGCGCCGAGCCGGCCAACTTCCTCGACGTGGGAGGAGGGGCGACATCCGACATGGTCAAACATGGGGTGCGCATACTCCTCTCCGACCCCGACGTTAAGATGATCTTCATCTACGTCTTCGGCGGTATCCTACGGTGCGACACCGTGGCTGCAGGGGTTGTTGAAGCGGCCAAGGAATTGGAGATCAAGCTCCCGATCCTTATTAGATTGGAGGGAACCAACGTGGAGCAGGGACGTAAGATCCTGGCCGATTCCGGTCTGCGTTTCACCGTGGCCGAGGGTATGGGCGATGCCGCCAAGAAGGTGGCGGAATTAGTAAGACAGCTATAGCTGATTCGCGCGATAAAGCGCGGGCGATAAAGTTGCTTTATTATTTTTTTTCATAATTTTACAGTTTACGTAAAGTGGGAGATATAAAAAAGAGCTCAAATCGGCGGAGGAGGAAAGATGAGCATCATTGTGAGTGAGAATACCAAGGTAGTGGTCCAAGGGATCACCGGCAGTGAGGGGGCCTTTCATACCAAACAGATGATCGAGTACGGGACCACGGTGATGGCAGGGGTCACGCCGGGCAAAGGAGGGCAACGGTTTGACGGAATCCCCGTCTTCAACACCGTCAAGGAGGCTGTGGAGGAGACCCGCGCCAATGCCTCGGCCATATTCGTCCCGCCTCCCTTTGCTGCTGATGCCATCATGGAGGCAATCGACGCAGGGGTAGATCTCGTCGTCTGCCTTACGGACGGGATCCCCACCCTGGACATGATCGCCGTGCGACAGTATATGAAGGGGAAAAATATCCGGTTGATCGGGCCCAACACGCCGGGTATTATCTCGCCGGGCAAGTGCAAGATCGGGTTAATGCCCGGCTACATCCACCAAGAGGGGCGGATCGGGGTCATCTCCCGGAGCGGGACCCTCACCTATGAGGTGGTTGATCAACTCACCAAGCTGGGCATCGGACAATCTACCTGCGTAGGCATCGGCGGGGACCCCATCATCGGCCTTAGATTTGTAGACCTCCTGCAACTCTTTGAGTCTGATCCAGGCACCGATGCGGTAATCATGATCGGCGAGATCGGCGGCAGTGCAG
>MGQS01000002.1:7916-13895 GCA_001797905.1 Deltaproteobacteria bacterium RBG_16_54_11
CAAGCCGGTGGTCGCCTTCATCGCCGGGTTAACTGCACCCCCGGGGAGGCGTATGGGGCATGCCGGGGCCATCATTTCGGGGGGGACGGGAAGTGCTCAAGAGAAGATCAAGGTCTTGGCAGACGCTGGTATTGTCGTGGTCAAAAACCCCGCTGAAATGGGGCAGACAATAGCCGATATCGTGGAGAGGGGAAAACAAAGAAGGTCTTTAACGGCAGGCCAAAGGGCCACCTCCGGCTGATAACCTTATTAAAAAAACATTTTACCGTGCTGCAGAGGCAACGAGACTCCGGGGACGTGCCCTACCCTAGGCCATAAACCCATCCGCATGCAGGAGGCTGAGACCTCGGCCTCCTTTACACCTTGACATAACCTTCCGGTTGTACTAAGAATATAGCCCTTCCTCAAACACTTTTTTAAATTTTGTGATACTATGTGAACTTACCAAACTAAAAAGAGGTAAGCAGAAGGTGTCGGAGGATAAAAAGGGTAACAACTACGCCATAGGGCATCTCGCCAAATCGGCGGGTCTTACTCCACGAACCATCCGTTATTACGAAGAGCGAGGGCTGCTGGACTCGATAAAGAGAGTCGAGGGGGGCAGGAGGGTATATACAGACGATGACCTGCGCCGTCTGAAGTTCATCAAGCGCCTGAAGCTCCTCGGCCTGACCCTGGCGGAGATGGAGGAACTGGCGGAAATCTACTGGATAGACCGGACCAACAGAAAGGTGCTCCCTAGGCTTATGGAGCTCCTCGATCACCACTGTGAGGAGACGGATAGCCGTATAAAAAGCTTGACAAAATTAAAGGGCGAAATTAGGGAATATAGGGAAAGGATCAGGACAAAACTAACGAATGTACAAGATTAGAGGAAGGGGATAAATCCATGGAAGAGGTGGTAATCGTCAGTGCCGTGAGGACGGCCCTCGGAAACTTTCAGGGGGCTCTCAAGAACTTCTCTGCCACAGAACTGGGGGCACTCGTCATCAGCGAAGCGATCAAGAGGGCGGGGATCCAGAAAGAAGATGTGGATGAGGTGATCATGGGCAATGTCCTCCCCTGCGGACTTGGACAGAACCCCGCCAGACAGTCCATGATCAAGGCCGGACTCCCCTGGGAGGTAGGGTGTATCACCGTGAACAAGGTTTGCGGCTCAGGCTTAAAAGCAGCCATGCTGGCAGCCCAGGCCATCATGGTGAAGGATGCAGAAGTCATTGTGGCCGGGGGGATGGAGAACATGACCAGGGCCCCTTACTACTTGGAGAATGCCCGAGAAGGGTATCGGTTGTGGGATGGGAAGCTGGTAGACGGAATGGTCCACGACGGATTATGGGATCTGGCCAATGACTTCCATATGGGCTACACGGCTGAATTGGTGGCGGACAAGTTTAAGATCACCCGGGAGGATATGGATCTCTTTGCCTTCAACTCCAATAAAAAGGCGATACAATCGATAAAAGAGGGTATCTTTAAGGAGGAAATCATCCCTTTGGACATACCCCAAAAAAAGGGGGGAGCGATACCCTTCGACGCCGATGAAGGGGTAAGGGAACCGGATCTGGACGCCCTGCGAAAATTGCAGCCCGTCTTTAAGAAAGACGGGAGGGTTACGGCAGGCAACTCCTCCAAGATCAGCGATGGGGCCAGCGCCCTGGTGCTGATGTCCAAAAGCAGGGCAAAGCGCTTAGGCGTCGTCCCCTTGGCCCAGGTCGTGGCCCAGGCCTCTGCCGGGGTGCCGTTAGAGGATGTTTTGGTTGCCCCTATCAAGTCCATACCCAAGGTATTGGCAAAGGCGGGTTTGAAGATAAGCGATATAGACCTCTTCGAGATCAATGAAGCGTTTGCCGCCTCCACGGTGGCCGTCATCAGGGAGTTGGGCCTCGATGAAGAGAAGGTCAACGTCCATGGAGGGGCAGTAGCCCTCGGACACCCCATCGGGTGCAGCGGCGCCCGGGTCCTGACCACCCTGTTGTACGCCATGAAGAGGCGGGGGGTTAAAAGAGGGCTTGCCTCCCTCTGCCTGGGAGGGGGTGAGGCCGTCTCTTTACTTGTTGAACGGTAGTTTTTTGCGCCAAAGGGGGTAACGATATGGAGATCAAGACTATCGGGGTCATCGGTGCAGGACAGATGGGGGGCGGTATCGCCCAGGTAGCTGCCGCCGGCGGATTTCAGGTCATCATCAACGATGTGGCCAAGGTCTTGCTCGATAAGGGGTTGACCACTATCGGGAAAAACCTGGACCGCCTGGTGCAAAAGGAGCGGATCACGGAGTCTGCAAAGAAGGAAGCGCTGGCCAGGATCAAAGGGACCCTCCTGCTCAAGGAGATGGCCGGCGCCGATTTTATCGTCGAGGCAGTCACCGAGGATGAGCGGATCAAACTCGCGGTCTTCAAAGAGCTGGATGAGATCTGTCGCCCCGGTGTGCTCCTCGCCAGCAATACCTCATCCATCCCCATTACCCGGATTGCCTCCGCTACCAAGAGGCCCGAGATAGTCATCGGTATGCACTTTATGAATCCTGTGCCGGTGATGAGATTGGTGGAGATCATCAAGGGGTTGGCTACCTCGGAGGGGACCTTCCAAGTCACCAAGGATTTGGCCATCAAGATGGGAAAGACCCCTGTGGAGGCCAACGACTACCCGGGATTTATCTCCAACAGGATCCTGATGCCGATGATCAATGAGGCCATATTTGCCCTCTATCAGGGCGTGGGTCCGGCGGAGGCCATTGATCAGGTGATGAAGCTCGGGATGAACCACCCCATGGGTCCTTTGGAACTGGCCGATCTGATCGGTCTCGACACCTGTTTGGCCATTATGAATACCCTCTATGAAGGTTTCGGCGACCCGAAGTATTTTCCCTGCCCCCTGCTCAAAAAATATGTGGATGCCGGTTATGCCGGGAAGAAGACAGGGAGGGGATTTTACTCCTATGGCCAAAGGGCCACCTTCGGCTCCGGCGAAAAACAATAGGAGGAGTGATGGACTTTAGCCTGACGGAAGAACAAGAGATGATCCGCGGCATGGTGAGAGAGTTCGCCGAAAAGGAGCTTAAACCCAAGGCCGCTTACCATGATGAGACCAAAGAATTCCCCTTTGAAATTTTGAAATCATTGGCAAGGTTAGGTCTGATGGGGATGAACATACCGCAGGAGTACGGCGGGTCCAACGTGGGCACCACCGCCTATAGCCTGGCCATCACGGAGATCGCCAAGGGTTGTGCCGCAACAGCAGTGACCACCTCGGTTACCAACATGGTGGCGGAGGTGATCCATGAGTTCGGGACCGAAGAGGTAAAGAACAAGCATCTGCCGAAAATCTGCAGCGGTGAATATCCAGCCGGCTCCTTTGCCCTTACCGAGCCCCAGGCAGGCTCCGATGCCGCCAATATCAGGACAACAGCTGCCAAGGATGGTGACTCGTACGTCCTCAACGGGCAGAAGAGCTTCATCACGAGCGGAGGGCAATCAGGCATCACCGTGGTCTGGGCGGTGACTGATAAAGAGGCCAAACGGGGAAAGGGGATCAGCGCCTTTGTGGTGGAAAAGGGGACGCCGGGGTTCATCATCGGCAAGAATGAGGAGAAGATGGGACAGCGGGCCTCTTCCACGAACGAGCTCTTCTTCGAGGACTGCCGCATCCCCAAGGAAAACTTGTTAGGGCAAGAGGGGGATGGATTTAAGATATCGATGATGGAGTTGGATGGGGGGAGGATCGGTATCGCCTCGTTGGCCCTGGGTCTCGGCTACGCCGCCATTGACTATGCAACCGAATACGCCAAAGGGAGAGAGCAGTTTGGACAGCCCATTGCCAATTTCCAGGCCATCCAGTGGATGGTTGCCGACAGCTATACCGAGCTGGACGCAGCCCAGCTTCTGGTCTTGAGGGCGTCATTTCTCAAAGAGAAAAAGCTGCCCTTCGGCAAAGAGGCATCGATGGCCAAGCTGTTCGCCTCCGAGACGGCCGGAAGGGTGACCATCAAGGCCATCCAGATCTTGGGCGGCTATGGATATACCAAGGAATACCCCGTGGAGCGTTATCACCGGGACGTCATCGTCACCACCCTCTATGAGGGTACCTCTGAGATTCAACGCCACGTCATCGCTCGCTCTATATTCGGTAGAAAGCAGGGGTGAGGCGCCACGCTGAGCCGGCTTTCCGTGAAGATGTAAACATCCTGGAAATTATAAAAAAAGGATTTTATAATGGATTTTGAACTCACCGAGGCACAAAGGGATATCCAGAAGGCTGCCAGGGAGTTCGCCGAGGGCGAGTTCGATAGGCAGCTGGCCCTCGAACTGGAGCGAGAGCACAAGTTTCCCTGGGAGATATGGAAGAAGGCATCTGAGTTAGGCTTTGCGGGCATCCACTTCCCCGAGGAATGGGGAGGAGGGGGATACGGCATCCTTGAGAACGTCTTGGTGGTCGAGGAGTTTTGCCGAGTGGACTCGGGGATAGGGATTGCCCTGAGCCTGTCCGATTTTTCCTCAGAGATTATTCTCAGGTCTGGAACCCCGGAACAGAAAAAAAAGTTCCTCGCCCCTCTTACTGAGGGGAAGGCCATCTCTTCAGGGGCATTCACCGAGCCTGATCATGGAAGCGATATCACCCTCATGTCTACGCAAGCGCTCAGAAAGGGGGATGAGTTCATCATTAACGGCACCAAGACCTTTATCACCAATGGGACCATCGCCGATTTCAGCATCGTCCTCTGTCAGTCCGATTTTGATGTCACCCCCTCATATCGCGGACAGTGCACCATCATTGTGGAAAAGGACAGGGACGGCTTCGAGGCCGCCGACATCGGGGACAAGATGGGGATCAAGATGACCTCCACTGCCGAGCTCTCCTTTCGTGATGTGCGGGTCCCGGTGGAGAACCTCGTCGGCGGGGAGAACCGGGGTTTCTACCAGGTGCTGGAATTCTTCGATGAAAGCCGGATCGAGATAGCCGCCCAGGCCGTGGGCATTGCTCAGGGGGCTTACGAACGGGCTCTCAACTATGCCAAGGAGAGGACGCAGTTTGGCCGCAAGATCGCCCTGTTTCAGGCCATCCAGCATAAGCTGGCTGAGATGGCCACCAAGATCGAGACCGCCCGTCTCCTCCTCTACAAGGCAGCCTGGAATTTTGATCAGGGCAGGATAGACCCCAAACTTACTTCCATGTGCAAGTTCTATGCTGGCAGGGTTGCTGTGGAGGTGGCCGACGAGGCCATCCAGATCTTGGGCGGGTATGGATATACCACAGAATATGAGGTCGAGCGCTTTTACCGCGATGCCAGAATCACCGAAATCTATGAAGGGACTCGCGAGATACAGAAAAACACCATCGCTAATGCCATCTTGGGAAAATTGAAATAGCCGGAGGTGACCCTTTGGTCACAGGAAAGGCTCCATGAGCGAAAAGAGGCTGTCCCAGGGGATGATTCAGGTCTATACGGGCGACGGCAAGGGAAAGACCACTGCTGCCTTGGGCCTCGCGTGCCGGGCTGCGGGCCACGGCTATAAAATCTTCATCATACAATTTATGAAGGGGAACATTGGCCAAAGGGCCACCTCCGGCGAATATGGCGAATTGGAGGCGGCGAGGAGGTTGGCTCCCTATCTCACCATCAGGCAGATGGGGCGCGGGTGTCGTGTAAGCCGCGAAAACCCCGATCCTGAGGACGTCAAGCTTTGCCAAGAGGCCATGGACTTGGCGCGTGGGGTAATATCCGGCGGGGAATACGATATCGTGGTCTTAGATGAGATCAACGTAGCAGTCGACTTTGGGCTTGTACAGAAAGAAGAGGTCCTGAAATTGATGGATGAGCGCCCTGCAAACGTGGAGTTGATTCTCACCGGGCGTCATGCCGCTCAAGAGATCATCGAGCGGGCCGATCTGGTCACCGAGATGGTGGAAATAAAACATTACTATCAAAGAGGCATTGAATCCAGAAAGGGGATAGAAAAGTAGACTACTTTCCACCTCTGACCA
>MGQS01000002.1:13953-15019 GCA_001797905.1 Deltaproteobacteria bacterium RBG_16_54_11
CGCTTCTTCCGCCATTTTCTTGCTGACGCCCCCTCCTGCTTTTCTTCCAATGCCGCAAAATCCTGGAGAAGCTCCGCCTGTTCCTTGCTGAGCTTTTTGGGTATTTGGACAACTGCCTCAATGACCTGATCCCCTTTGCCATGGCCGTGAAGATGTGGAACCCCTTTGCCCCGCAACCTGAATATCTCTCCCGGTTGGGTCCCTTTGGGAATCTGGATCTTCTTGGCCCCGTCCAGGGTCGGGACCTCTATCTCGCCCCCCAGGGCAGCCATGGTAAACGGTATGGGAACACGGCAGATAATGTCGTCTTCCTCCCGCTCAAAAAACTCGTGGGGTTCAACATAGATGATGACATAGAGATCGCCGGGAGGACCGCCCCTTTCCCCCTCCTCCCCTTCCCCCCTCAACCTGAGACGGGAACCTGTATTCACCCCGGGAGGGATCTGCAGGGCAACTTTTTGTCTGTTCTTAACCCATCCCGCCCCTCCACATGACTTGCACGGATTGGCGATTACCTTTCCCTCTCCGCGGCAATAAGAGCACGTGGTGCTGACGGTAAAAAAGCCGTGCGATCTTCCTACCTGACCTCTGCCATGGCATTGGGGGCACACCTGGGGGTCGGAGCCTGGTTGCGCTCCCGTGCCATCGCATACCTCACACCGCACCCTCTTGAAGATCTCGATCGCCATCTCCTTGCCGAAAGCTGCATCGAACAGGGACATCTTCAAATCGTATCTCAGATCGGCGCCAGGGCTCATACCCCTTCGGGAGGAGCGAGGGGAAAAGCCAAAGAACTCCTCGAAGATATCGCTGAATGAGGAAAATATGTCATCAAAGCCCCTAAATCCTGTGAAGCCGGTGCTCTTGAGGCCATCATGGCCGTAAAAGTCGTATATCTCCTTCTTGTTTGGGTCCCTGAGCACCTCATAGGCCTCAGACGCCTCCTTGAATTTCTCCTCTGCCTCTTTGTCTCCTGGGTTGCGATCGGGATGATAGTTCAGGGCCATCCGTCGATATGCCTTTTTTATCTCCTCTTCGGAGGCGTTACGAGGTAACCCCAATAGTT
>MGQS01000003.1:0-5006 GCA_001797905.1 Deltaproteobacteria bacterium RBG_16_54_11
TGTCCTCAAGATAGAACCCACTGCGAACCGCGTGGTGGTGGGAAGCAAAGAAGACCTTTTAGCCCAGGGTCTGGTGGCAAACAACATGCGCTGGGTTGCTATCGCATCGCCGCAAGGACAGTTCGGCTGCCTGGGGCAGATCAGGTATCGTCATCAAGCAGCTGCCTGTCAGGTGATCCCGTGCGCAGAGGATACCGTTGTTGTCCGCTTCGATGAAGCGGAAGAGGCCATCACGCCGGGGCAGGCATTGGTCTTGTACCAGGGAGAGCGCGTGCTTGGCGGGGGTTGGATACAAGAGGTCTTGGGTGACGAAGCATAGACTTGCCATCGTGGACCTGGGGTGCAAGGTCAATCAGTTCGAGGGTGAGGCCATGGCAGAGGCCATGGAGGCTCACGGCTGGGAGCTTGTCCCGTTCGGTGCTGCGGCGGATTGTACTATCATCAACACCTGTTGCGTCACTGCCCGGGCACAGGCCGATTCCCGGCGCTGGATTTATCGGGCAAGGAGGGCCAATCCCGACGCCATCATCCTGGCAGTGGGGTGTTATCCGCAAATTGCCCCCGAGGAGGTCATCGCCCTGGGGGCGGATGGGGTGGCAGGCAATCAGGAAAAAGAGGCCATCCCTGCCATCGTGGAGGAACGGCAACAGGACAGGGGAGGCGTTATCAAGGTCGGGGCAATCAAGGAGGCTGCAAGGCCGCCTGATCTGCGCGTCCACGGCTTTCGCAACCACACGCGGGCCTTTCTCAAGGTCCAGGATGGGTGCGACGCACAGTGCAGCTACTGCATCGTCCCTTTGGCCAGGGGCAGGAGCCGGAGCGTGCCCGTGGCCGATGTCATCGCCTCTCTTAAAGAATTGTCAGCAGCCGGTTACCAAGAGGTTGTCTTGACCGGCATCCATCTTGGTATGTATGGCCAGGACCTTACACCGCGCACCAGCTTGCTTGATCTCCTACGCCGGATCGAAGAGGCAGATACTCCGGCGCGGATACGCTTGAGCTCCCTGGAGCCCCAGGAGGCAACGCCGGAGCTGATCAAGCTCGCTGCCTCATCTCAAAAGTTCTGCCCGCACTTCCACCTGCCTTTGCAAAGCGGCTGCGATGAGGTCCTGCGCCGCATGAACCGCCCCTATACCGGTTTATTCTTCCGCGATCTGGTGCAGCAGATAGTTGATTTGATGCCTGATGCAGCCATCGGCTGCGACGTCATCGCGGGCTTCCCCGGAGAGGATGAGCAGGCCTTTGACATGACCTATGACCTCTTAAAATCCCTCCCCATCAGCTACCTCCACTGTTTCCCTTTTTCTCCCAGGCCTGGGACCAAGGCAGCAGGCCTTGACAGTCGGGTAGGAGAGCCGGAAAAGAGGGAGCGGGTACAGCGCCTGCGCAAGCTCGGCATGGAGAAGCGGCAGGCATTTTACTCCCGCTATCTCAATCAGACCCTTTCCTTGTTGATCGAACACCGCCGGGAGGATGGGCAGCTGCGAGGGCTCTCGCGCAACTACCTCTTCTGCCTAATCGAGGGTGGAGATGAGCTGATGGGCAACGAGGTACAGGCAGTCATGCTCGACGTGAAAAAGGGGAGGGGGGTAGGAAAGATCGTGACGTAAGGACAGATGTGGTAAATGTAATCACATCATAATAGCCATGGTTGTATTTTTTTTAAAATATAGTATCGTGAAACACAAATCGACGGAATAAAATAAATCGATCCGGTATAATAATAAATAGCAGGGAGAATATGCCAAAGATTGATATGACGCTCGCGGATTTAGATTCGTTGTTTCCTCCTAATTTTTCCGAAGAGCAAAAAGCAAAAGCGAAGACAATTTTTTTAAAAGAGCTCGCGTTAAGCGCTCATACATTTTACCGCGGGAAAACAATGACCATGCCCAAGGCCGGGATATACGGTTTTAACTGGTTCAATGTATGGTACACGCCCGGCGTATCAATGGTATCAACGTCTATACGGGACAACAACGACGCGTCCTTTGATTTGTCGAACAGGGGTAATCTTGTTGCCGTGGTTTCTGATTCCACCAGGGTCCTGGGCGACGGAGATTGCACGCCTCCCGGCGGTTTGGGAGTTATGGAAGGCAAGGCATTTCTGATGAAATATTTAGGAGGCGTCGATGCCGTTGCCCTGTGCATGAACAGCTATAATGATAAGGGCGCGCATGATCCGGATAAGATCATTGATTTTGTAAAAATGGTGGAGCCGAGTTTCGGGGCGATCAATCTTGAGGATATCTCTCAGCCGAACTGCTATAAGGTGCTGGATACGCTCCGGGAAGCGTGCGATATACCGGTATGGCACGATGACGCTCAGGGCACGGGGTGCGTAACAGCCGCCGGTTTAATGAACGCGCTCAAGGTAGCGGACAAGGATATTGCCAACGTCAGAATTGTAATGTTGGGAGCCGGCGCGTCAAATACGACAATAGCGAGATTGATCATTCAAGCCGGGGCCGATCCAACAAGGATGTCAATGTTTGATTCGCATGGCGGCCTGCACACAGGCAGGGATGACATTAAGTCTGATCCTGCCTATTACCGGAAATGGGAACTGTGCCAGGCCACGAATCCGGAAAAGATAAAGGACATAGAAACGGCATTGCAGGGCGCGGACGTACTTATTGCACTGAGCAGGCCCGGCCCGGACGTGGTCAAACAAGACTGGATTAGAACGATGGCGGAGAAGCCAATTGTCTTTGCCTGCTCAAATCCTGTGCCGGAAATTTATCCGTTTGCCGCCAAGGCCGCGGGCGCGTACATCGTGGCGACGGGTCGCGGGGACTTTCCCAACCAGGTAAACAACTCAATCGGGTTTCCGGGCATATTGAAAGGCGCTCTCCTGGTGCGCGCACGGAAAATAACGGACGAGATGGCGCTTGCGGCTGCATATTCGATTGCTCATTACGCGGAGAAGAAAGGCATTGGCCCGGAGAGGATTATGCCCACGATGGACGAAACCGAGGTCTTTGCGGAAGAAGCAACAGCAGTGGCAATGGAGGCAATGAATAACGGTGTGGCCAGGATCAGCCTCACCAGAGACGAGGTTTACGAAACGACGTTACACGATATCAAAGAAGCCAGGGCAATCATGGACCTCTTGATGGAAAAAGAATTCATCAAAAAACCGGATATAAAACTCCTTGAAGCAGCTTTTAAGAAAGCTGTCGATGCGGTAAAGTAAGGCTTGAATGATAACAGCGAAATGAGCAGAAGCGTAGCGATCGGCCGGATCGCGCTTGTTAAACGCTTTTATTCTCTTACCTTATGATTTCCCATTACCTGTTTTGTATCAACATTTAAAATAGTGACTTCTTCCGTTCTATCTGTAATAGCTATTGTCGAGTTATCAATCCAATTATAGTCAAAATTGCCTACAATACGATAGACATCTCTGCCATCTACGACTAAATTAACTACAGCTAAATAAGCAAAATCCTTTCCTCTTACTGAACCAATTCGATGCCCATAGACAATACGCTTGCCAGAGGGAGAAAATGTTGCCCATTGGTACTCAGCAAATTTTCCTACCGGTGTAATATTTGTTACATGCCCTTGAGACATGTCAGCTTTTATAATCTGGCTTGTTTTCCATTTTTTATCAAGAATTGTTGTCAATATGAAATTCCCGTCATTGCTTAAACTTGTTTGACCACCACCTCCATTGCTTTCAAATATTAATGGCCTTTCGGTTTTTTTTATTGAATCATGTAGTACAATTTTATCACGATTATCGATTAAGAAATTGCCGTCCTTAAGCCAAAATAATATACTCCCTTTGGGCAATTTAATCGGCCTATTAATCTTTGTTTTTAAATCATAGAAATAAAAACCATATTTAGCTGATCTAACTTTTACTGAAGGTCTTTCGCCTTCAGGGTCATCGGTGTCACCGGGAGTTACGTCATACAATATTTTGTCACTAGACAATGTCCATAATCGGAATCGTGCAGATATCGATGCATATTGTGATGTGTATGGCTTTCCTACATTTGTCAAACGTTCGATACGTTTTGTTTTTACATCTAGCAACCATAAATCGTCTTTTTGATCAAAAACAACATAACTTTGATTTGGTGAAATATTTAGATTTGAATATTGTTCTTTAGCCGAGAATACTTTTTCTAATTTTCCACTTGCATATACGCGAAGTAAGTGTTGTTTAATTACCAATAATGTTGCTGTGTCGTCTGCTTGCGCAATTGCTGAATATCCCAACAAGGCTACTAAGATCACAAAAATGGATTGTTTAACTTTATCAATTAATAAACGTTTCATATATGCAATCCTTAATAAGCAATGCCCCCATTAACAATTAATATACGACATTTCTGTTTGCATTAAATTTAGTACATTAGAGCATAGTTATGGAATACCGGCAAGCAGAAAATCCTTTAAAAATCACATTCGGGCAGCTATACTGAATCGTATTTTTCGTTAATATGGACTAAAAGCGAAACTTGCAATAAGGGGTGTCTTGTGCCTTTTGCAGAGATACAACAAAAAAAAGGGGGACGTTGGTGCACAGACAATTTCCTCTTTCTATCTTTGCCAAGTATCCCATACACCTACGTCCCCTTGTTTACCCTTCGGGCAGCCCGCGAAGGATGTCTGCCCTTCGATCTTCCAGAATCAATTCAATAGCTTGTCTCAAACTATTGTTGGTTTCCTCGATCGTCTCACCTTGTCCATTGGCACCAGGAATCTCGGGGCAAATGGCCCAGTAACCGCCTTCTGGAGCGGCCTCAACGATTGCTGTAAATTCTGCTTTCATCGCATCTCCTTATTTTATATTGACCGAACATTTAATATACGAATTTCCATTTTACTCTCGATATACACCACATTATATCACATTTTAAACAAGGCAGAAAGAAAAACCCTTTTAAAATCAAGCGTGGGCGGATATACTACGTTGTAATTTGCGGTACTATGGACTAAAAGAGCAATATCTCATGATGGAGCGTCACCCATGGCTAAACCGAAGGTGATCC
>MGQS01000003.1:5050-5810 GCA_001797905.1 Deltaproteobacteria bacterium RBG_16_54_11
TATCCCCCTTTGTCAAAGGGGGATGAACTCCTCCCTTTTGTAAAGGGAGGTGGGGAGGGATTTGGTAGGTGTATTTTCTAGACAATTAGTATTAGGGAGTGCCTTGTGCCTTTTGCAGAGATACAGGGGTTGAAGATTTATTATGAGGACCATGGTGATGGTGAAGCTATCATCCTGCTCCATCATGGGTTTGGCTGCATCAAGATGTGGGAGAATGTCTGGCCGGCCTTTGTAGAAAAAGGCTACCGGGTTATCATGTATGATAGGCGCGGGTATGGTCAATCGGAGAAAGGTTCAGATTTCCTTGGGTTCTATGTCAGCGATGGATTCCGACCTGCGAGTGTGCAAGAGCTGGATGGCCTTCGGTCGCAACTCGCGCTCGATTCCTTTCACCTTGTTGGCCAGTGTGAGGGCGGGGTAATTGCCATAGATTACTCGATCGCGCTTCCCGAGCGCGTCAAGACCATCACCATGTCGAGCACGCAGTGTTACAGCACTATGACCATGACCGAGCTCAACGCCTTGAAGATGCCCAACCCCTTTCGCGACCTGGATCCGGAGACCAAGAAAAAGTTAACGGCGTGGCATGGCGCCGTGCATGTCGAGGCATTTTACGAGCAGTTCCGCACCAGGGGCGGGGCCTATGGCTCGGCAATTTTCGATCTGCGAGAAAAATTGCCATTAGTAACATGCTCGGCCCTCGTCATTTATCCCGACAGGAGCTTTCTTTTTCCCGTAGAGCAGGGGGTTGCCATGTATC
>MGQS01000003.1:5844-6025 GCA_001797905.1 Deltaproteobacteria bacterium RBG_16_54_11
CAACTGCGGGCACAACACGTATGAAGAACAACCCACGGCATACAGCCGGATCATCCTGGATTTTTTGCGGCGACATCAGTAGTACATCAGCAATTCCACCATCGAGCCCACATACTTCATGCGACTGCCTCGCAATTCAAATATTTCCCTCGCCCCAGTTCGGTGGGGAGAGGGTGGGGTG
>MGQS01000004.1:0-1664 GCA_001797905.1 Deltaproteobacteria bacterium RBG_16_54_11
CTGAGGAAAGGTCGGTCGCAGAAGCATATCCCCCAATAAATCCATCAGCGCGGGGAATGTGTCCGAGAGCCCGACAACCTCCACAAAAGAGGCATCCTGGCCGGAACCGGCCGAGTACCGCGCCCCCACTTGCTCCATCTCCAGGGCCAGTTGTTGGCTGTCCCTCCCCTCGGTGCCGAGGGTCACCATCTCAGCGGTGAGGTCGGCCAAACCCTCTTTCCCCGCCGGGTCCCTCGCGCTCCCCCTCTTGACCATCACGATGATGTGGACCAGCGGGAGTTTGTGATACTCCAGGCCCATTATGGTGAGACCGTTGCCCAGCTGCACTTTTTTGATGTCCGCCGCCTTCAAGGGAAACATTGTTTTGGTCCTTCTACAAGACATTGCTACCGAGGGCCCAAGTCCCGCCTTTACCGGGATTGAATCCTCTTATCGGCACTAACCATATTTATTCCACCGGCTCCAAGCGCTCGTTCTCCTCCGGGGTGATGGGTTTCAAGGTCACCACGGTCCTGTTGTCCTCAATCAGGTATCTCTGGGCCACTCGTTTGACGCCCTCAATCGTAATCCCCTCCAACTTGTCCAGCACGGTATTGACCTCGCCGCATGCACCTGCCTTGATCTCATAGAGACCCCCTGCCAGCCCCTTAAAGAAGACCGATTGCAGCCCCATGATGAAGGAGGCGATCAACCCTCGCCTGGCCTTGGCGATCTCCGCTTCATCGAATCGCCCCTCCTTTATCTCCTCGATGGCCTCCCATATCTCTTTCTCTAAATCACCTATGGGCACTCCCGGCGCCGCGATGGCATATACCTGCAGCAGGCCTGGGTCCATGGACCAAAAGGGCGGGGGGTCTGCGTCTACCTGGGCCTCTACGGCCTTGCCGGTCTTGACGAAGCGCAGGTAAAAGCGTGATGACTTGCCGTGGGAGAGTATTTGGCTCAGGGCGAGAAGGGGGAAGACGTCGGGGTCCCTGATCCCGGGGCAATGGAAGCCGGCAAAGAAGGCCTCCACTTGCGATACCTTCTTGTAGAACGCGCGCCTCTCACCCCGCTGGGGCTGCTCCTGCGCAGGGGGCGCCTCCACAGGGGTTTGGGGTTTTAGGTGGCCGTAGTATCTCTCGACCATAGCAAGGGCTTCCTTCCTCTTGAAGGCACCGCAGATAACCACCACGGCATTGTTGGGGGCATACCCTTGCCGGTAATATGCGAGGCACTCCTCCAGGGTCACTCTCCTGAGATCGTGATCCCATCCGATCACCGGCCATTGATAGGAGTGCTGGTCAAAGGCGATGGCGAAGAGCTGCTCGATAAGGAGGCCGAAGGGGGAATTGGCGGTTCGCAGCTTCCGCTCGCTCCTGACCACCTCCCGCTCGGTGTCTAGGCTTTCTTGATTCAAACGAAGGGTTCCGAGCCGCTCGGCCTCCAATCTGATGGCCAGCTCCAGCTTATCGGCGGGGAGGTTTTCGAAGTAGCTCGTGTTGTCGATGGTGGTAAAGGCATTGAGGGTCCCTCCATTGGCCTGGATGACGCGGGCGAACTCCTCCGGACCCAATTCCTCGGATCCCCTGAACATCATGTGCTCGAAGAGGTGCGAGATGCCGGTGATCCCGGGCCTCTCGTTCCTGGAACCCGTGGCGAAGTGGATCTGGTAGGATACGATG
>MGQS01000004.1:1696-6010 GCA_001797905.1 Deltaproteobacteria bacterium RBG_16_54_11
CAGGCCGTTCGCAAGCTGATCCCGCTCAAATGCTAAGGTGATCTTTCTCATAACGGCCATCACGATATCATCATCACCGTGCGGAGTCAACGGATGGAAAAGCACCGATCCTTTACGGGATTAAGCTACGCAGAAAATAGTACGCCGGAAGTATCGATACTTATTGCGTTGCCTTGCGATAAAACATGGAAGCGTATTGTCAAAAGACATCCTTATGTTCTGAAACGCAACATTGACAAATGGGTAAGAAAGCGATATTAATCACAAATACTGATCGGCTATTATACTATCTGTAAGAATGAGACGAGCATGGCATCCGGTAAGGATATGATATCTATGATGGAGGAGCGGCGGATTTTTTTGCCGTCGCCGAAATTGAGTCAGCAAGCGCATATTAAGAGCATGGAAGAGTACCGCGCGCTCTATCGGGAGTCTATCGATGATCCCGAGGGCTTCTGGGCTCGGGTTGCCGAGGAGGTGGAGTGGTTTCACAAATGGGATCGGGTAATGATAGATGATTTTGCTCATGCGCGGCATGCGTGGTTTGTGGGTGGTAAGCTTAATGCGGCATATAATTGTTTGGATCGTCATCTCACGGGTGCGCGCAAGGCAAAGGCCGCGATTATGTGGGAGGGAGAGCCCGCGGGCGAGACCAAGACTTATACCTATCAGCAGTTGTATGAGGAGGTCTGCCGGTTTGCCAATGTCTTGAAAAAGCATGGGGTGAAACGGGGGGATCGGGTCTCGATCTATCTACCGATGATCCCGGAGTTGCCCATTGCCATGTTGGCCTGCGCGCGGATCGGTGCGATTCACTCGGTGGTCTTTGGCGGTTTCAGCGCTGAGTCCTTGCGGGATCGGATCGAGGATGCGGGGACGACGGTGTTGATCTGTTGCGATGGGTATTATCGGGGTGGTCGGATAATGGACAGCAAGGCCACAGCGGATGCAGCCATGGCCCAGTACCCCGGGATGCAGCGAGCGTTTGTTGTGCGGCGTAGCGGCGGCAAGGTTGACATGCAAAAAGGACGCGATACCTGGTGGCATGAGGAGATGGCGGCGAAGGATATTGCTTCAGAGTGCAAGCCCGAGGAGATGGATGCCGAGGACCCGCTTTTTATCTTGTACACCAGCGGCAGCACGGGCAAGCCCAAGGGTGTGCTGCACACCACCGCCGGTTATCTCCTCTCCGTCAAGAAGACCTTTGAGTTGATCTTCGACTATCACGATGGCGACATCATGTGGTGCGCGGCGGATTTCGGGTGGATTACGGGCCACAGTTATGGTCTCTATGGCCCCCTCTGCGCCGGGGCTACGAGCGTGATAGTGGAAGGGTCTCTCAGCTATCCCAAACCGGATCGTCTGTGGGAGATTGTGGAAAAGCACCGGGTGAATATCTTCTATACAACGCCCACCACCGTGCAGGCGTGCATGAGGGAGGGGGATGAGTGGGTCGATCGGCATGACCTGGGCAGTTTGCGAGTTCTGGGGTCGGTGGGGGATCCCATCAACCCTGAGGCCTGGATGTGGTACTACACGGTGGTGGGGAAGGAGCAATGCCCGATTATCGACACCTGGTGGCAGACGGAGACGGGCGGCGCCATGATCACCCCCCTGCCGGGGGCGATACCGCTCAAACCCGGTTCAGCCACCGTGCCCTTCTTCGGTGTGGAGCTCGCTATCCTGCGGGAGGACGGTACCGAGTGTGAGGTGAATGAGGGCGGATATCTGGTGATCAGGAGGCCATGGCCCGGCATGATGCGCAGTTCTTTCGGTGAGCCGGAGCAATTCAAGGAGACCTACTTTGTCCAATTCCCCGGCTTGTACTTTACCGGAGACTGGGCCAGGCGGGATGAAGACGGGTACTACTGGCTGATGGGCAGGGTGGACGACGTCATCAAGGTCTTCGGCTACCGCGTCGGGGCGGTGGAGATAGAACATGCCCTGACATCCCATGAGGCGGTGGCAGAAGCGGCCGTGGTGGGGTTCCCCCACGAGGCAAAAGGACAGGGGATATACGCCTTTGTCGTGTTAAAGTCGGGGGTGGAGCAATCAGAGGAATTGAAGAAGGCCCTTGCCGACCATTGCCGCACAAAGATCGGTCCCATCGCCATCCCGGACCATATCCAATTTGTCACTGTCATATCCAGAACAATCCAAGGGAAGACCATGCGGCGCATCTTACGCAAGATCGCCGAGGGAGATATCGGGGACCTGGGGGATACCAGCACCTTGGCTGATCGATCGGTGGTGGACTCTCTGTTTGAGGGGAGGCGGTAGCTCTGAGAGGTACTTTTTCCTTTCATCTGCTCGTTATGCCACACGGCGTATGAGAAAAACGGGGATTGTAAGGCATCAGCTGTATCTGGAGCACAGGACGGAGATTATGCATCCCGAGAATCCCCAACGGCTCCAGTCTATCTATGATATGTTGGATCATAAGGACTTCGGCGATGCCTTGGTGCCTATTGAGCCGCGATACGCGACCTTGGAGGAGATCCTCTGGGTCCACGAACCCCGCTACGTAGACCGTGTGCTCGACAGCGCCGAGAGGCCGCGGGTCAGATTTGACCCCGACACCATGACCTCGCCGAAGACCTACAAAGCAGCCTTGATGGCCGCAGGGGGGGTAATGGAGGCCGTCAAAGCCGTCTTGACAAAACGGGTTCGGAACGCCTTCGCCCTCGTCAGGCCGCCGGGACATCATGCCCAAAAGGATCGGGCCATGGGGTTTTGTATATTCAACAATGAGGCCATCGGGGCGCGGTATGCCCTGAAGACCCAGGGCTTAGAGCGGGTATTGATCGTCGATTGGGACGTCCACCACGGCAACGGTACCCAGAACATCTTCTACGACGACCCCCATTGCCTCTATTTTTCCGCTCACCGGGGCCCCTTTTACCCCTGGACCGGCGAGGAACAAGAGGTGGGGACAGGCAAAGGGGAAGGATATACCGTCAATATCCCCCTGGAGGCAGGCTGTGCCAACGCGTGTTTTGGCAACGCCTTTCGTCACCTCCTCGCGCCTATTGCCCGGCAGTATAAGCCTGAGTTAATATTGGTATCAGCCGGGTTCGACACCCACCACAACGACCCGCTGGGATCGATGAACGTCACCACCGAGGGCTTTGCCAGGATGACCGCCCTCTTGATGGAACTGGCTGCCGACCTCTGCGAAGAGAGACTGGTCCTGGTGTTGGAGGGGGGATATAATCCCCAGGCCTTGCGGGACTCGGTGGAAATAGTGCTGTGGGAGCTGGCAGGCAAATCGATGATCAATAAGGAGGAGATGCAACAGATAGAGGATGCTCAATACGGGGAGATAGCGGAGATCATTGAGCGGCTCAAAGGGATTCACCGTCGTTATTGGGATCTGTAGCAAGGAGGGTAGACAGATGCAATTAATGATAGTCGGAGAGCATGAGCTGGGACGTTGGAAGGAGATCAGGGAGAAGGTCAGCAGGATATTCAACCAGCCGCCTCCCGGGGTGCGCATCCTCCATCGGTACGCTACCCTGAACGGCAATCTCACCTTCGCCATCATCGAGGCAGAGCGGGAAGAGGAAGTGGCGAAGCTGATGACGGAGCTCTCCGCCATGTCACGGTACACCGTATACCCCATCTATGAGGTCGGGGAGAGAGAGCAGGCGGAGGTCGTTAAAGAAGAATCCTTCGATTCCATGCACGGCCCGATCTAGGCGCCGTGATGTAGTGCTCAAGACAGTGAGTCTCAGCGTAATTTAGCATGTCTGTTTCGGTACCCACGAAACATGGAAATGGTATTATATAGAGACCTCCTCTCCCGCTTGGGGAGAGGAGATATTGAGAGTCTATTTTCAAGGTAACAAGTTACCAAAAGGTCTGGGGTGAAAGCTCGGACAAAGAGCCATTATATGCTATTATACGTGGTAAGCTAAAACCTTATGAGGGATTAACAGAGTGATGATGGAAAACATCCTTCCGCCTGCCAATCCGAAGGCCCAGTTGCGGGATTACGGCAAGGCCTACAAGACCTTCGACTGGAAGGAGGTTGAGCGGGAGTTCAGCTGGCACCAGACCGGCAAGGTGAACATCGCCTATGAAGCCATTGACCGGCATGCGGAAGATCCAACGCGTTGTAATCGGTACTGTCTCATCTATGAGGATGAGAAACGGAGAGAGAGAATCACCTATCACGAGATGCGGGACCTCTCCAATAAGTTCGCCAACGTCCTGAAGAAACTGGGGGTGGAAAAAGGGGACAGGGTTTTCATATTCCTGCCCCGGTGTCCCGAGTATTACATCGCCATGGCCGGGTGCGCCAAGATCGGGGCC
>MGQS01000004.1:6056-10938 GCA_001797905.1 Deltaproteobacteria bacterium RBG_16_54_11
AGAGGCTCAAGGACAGCGGGGCCAAGGTGCTGGTGACCACCCCCCGGATGGCAGCGCGCGTGCCGTTCACCGAGCTGCCCGATCTGCGCCATATCATCCTGGTGGGTGCCGGAAACATCATCCTGAGGCCCGGCGAGGTGAGTTGGGAGGAGGAGATGTCACGCGCCTCCTACGACTGTGAGATAGAATGGGTGGACCTCGAAGATCCCCTCTATATCATGTATACCGCGGGCTCCAGCGGCAAGCCCAAGGGGGTCCTCCACGTCCACCGCGACATGGTCGGACATCTGATCACGGCGCGGTGGGTCCTCGACCTCAGGGATGACGATTGCTTGTGGACGACTGCGGACCCGGGGTGGATTACGGGGACGGTCTATGGTGTCTTCGCCCCCTGGCTCTGCGGGGTGAACAATTTTGTCCGGCGGGGGAGGTTTGATCTCGAAGGGTGGTGTCGTTCCATCGAGGAGCATCGGATAACGGTCTGGTATACGGCCCCCACCGTCTTCACGAAGATCAAGCAACAAGAAAAGGATCTCGCAAAACACTGCGACCTCAGCAGCCTGCGCCACATCCTCAGCGTAGGGGAACCCTTGCCTTCGGAGGTCGTGTTCTGGGCCAGGCGGTTTTTCAAGACCCCCATCCATGACACCTGGTGGATGACCGAGACGGGGATGATCATGATCGCTAATTACCCCAGTATGCCGATTAAGCCGGGCTCCATCGGGAAACCCTTCCCCGGCGTGGCGGCGGCCATCGTCGATGCCGAGGGAAAGGAGGTGCCGCCCCTGACCCTGGGGGACCTGGCCGTAAAGAAGGGATGGCCGGCGATGATGCGGGGGATCTGGCGTGATGAAAAGAGATATCGCGAGTATTTCACCCGCGAACCCTGGTATATCTCCGGCGACCTCGCCTATATGGATGACGACGGCTATTTTTACTTTCAGGGGAGGGAGGACTATCAGATCAAGATAGATGGGGTCATGATCGGCACCGCCGAGGTGGAGGAGGCCCTGCGAAAACACCCGGCGGTGGCAGATGCCGGGGTCGTCGGCAAATCAGACCCCGTCCGGGGGAATATAATCAAGGCATTCATCGCCCTGAAACCGGAGGTTTCCCCCTCGGAAGAGCTCCGGGAAGAGATACAGGACTTCATGAGAAAGTATTTTTCGCCACGCACGGTCCCCAGGGAGATAGACTTTCGCCCCGAGATCCCCCGGGGGGAGGATGGGCAGGTCATTAGGAGGACGTTAAAGGCGTGGGAATTGGGGCTGCCTGTTTAAAGATCGAGTACCATGGCGGTCTCGTCGCATTCGGGAAACTTGACGCACCTGATACAATCGGCCCAGATCTTGTGGGGCAGGACGGACCTGTCCACGGCGCGGAAGCCGGCCCGCTCGAAATAGGGACGTATATAGGTGAGGAGGAAGACCCGCTTTACCCCGAGCTGCCTCGCCTCCTCCAGGCATGCCGCGATCAGCTTGCCCCCGATCCCCTTTTTCCTTGCTTCCGTAGTCACTGCGAGTGATCGAATCTCCGCCAGATCCTCCCAGGAGATGTGCAAGGCGCACACACCCCCTACCTTTCGATCGTCCCCTTCATACACATAGAAATCACGCAGGTTATCGTAGATCTCGCTCAAGGAGCGGGCGAGGAGCCTTCCTTCGTCGGCGAACTGGTTTATCAGCCGTTGTATCTGCTCGGCATCGGCGATTTTTGCTCGGCGGATCATCGTTCCTCCAGCCTCGCTTTTTGCAACATCTCCTGGGCGTGGGTCCGGGTGGCTGCGGTAACCCCCTTGCCGCCCAGCATCCTGGCGATCTCCTCCACCACCATGTCACCCTGAAGCCTCTCCACCGAGGTCATGGTCCTCCCCTCCGCCTCCCGCTTGGACACCTGGTAATGGTTTTTCCCGAAGGCGGCGATCTGGGGGAGGTGGGTTACGCAGAGGATCTGGTGATAGCGGGCCAGATCCCGCAACTTGTGCCCCACCACCTCGGCCGTGTGTCCCCCTATGCCGGCGTCTACCTCATCGAAGACCAGGGTCTGATCTTCCGCCCCCTTCGTCAGGATCTTCTTGATGGCCAGCATGATACGGGAGAGCTCGCCGCCGGAGGCGATCTTGGACAGCGGCCTCGGCTCTTCGCCGACATTGGGGGAGATGAGAAACTCTATCTCCTCCCCTCCCCTGGGCCCGACAAAGGCCCCGTCGACCTCAAGGGCATCCCCCCCGGCCGATACAGCCTTCATCTCCACCTCGAAGGTCGTCCGTTCCATCGCCAGGGTGGCTAGCTCTGCTTCTATCTCCTGCTTGAGCATAAGCCCAGCCTCCCGGCGTCCTTGCGACAGCCTCTGTGCTTGTTCCCGGACCTTCCCCGCCCCCTCCTGCTTTTTCCTCTCCAGTTGCGCTATCTCCGCCTCCAGATCGGCAGTCCCCTGCACCCCCCGCTCAATCCGCTCCTTGTAGGCGAGGATCTCCTCCACCGTGGCGGCCTTATACTTCCTCTTAAGCATCTGCAGCTCATCAAACCTCAACTCTATCTCCTCCAGCCGGTTCGGGTCCATATCGATCTTGGCGAGATACCCTTTGAGCTCCCCTGAGGCCTCTTCCAGCTGCAGCAGGGCCGAGGAAACGGCATTCTTGAGGGAAGCGACAGTGGGGTCCAATTCCGCCAGGGCCTCTATATCGCGCTCGACCGTGCCCAACCGCTCCACGATAGAGTTCCCCTCGGAATACAACAGGCGCTCACTCGAGCCGGCCAGCTGCATCAGCCGCTGGGCGTTCTTCATGAGATGGCGTTCCTGCTTCAACCCTTCCTCTTCCCCCGGTTTCAAAGCGGCGGCCTCGATCTCCTTGAGCTGGAAGGCCCATAGATCCCGCTCGCGCTCCCCCCTCTCCTGCTCCTCCTTGAGTGCCTCAAGGCGCTTTCCCAACCCCCGGTGCTCTCTGTAGGCCTCCTGAAACTCGGCCTTGAGAGGAAGCAGTCCCCCAAACTCATCCAGGATGTCGAGGTGGTTCTCCACCTTTTTCAAGATCTGGTGTTGATGTTGCCCGTAGATGTTCAGGAGCTCCTCGGCGATGAGGGATACCATTTGGAGGGTGGCAAGTTGGCCGTTGATGTAGATCTTGCTCTTGTCCTTCCTGGAGAGCACCCTCTTGATCACGATGGTATCCTCCGCCTCGATGCCCTTTTCCGTAAGCCACTGGCTGAGCCGCGGGCTGGCGGAGATGTCAAAGAGGGCCTCGACCAAGCCCTCCTCCTCGTGAGATCTGATGATGGCGTCTTTGACCCGATCCCCCAAGATGAGGTTGAGGGCGTTGAGGATTATGGATTTGCCCGCCCCTGTCTCTCCGGTGAGCACATTCAGGCCCTCATGGAAATCGATGCGCAGTTGATCGATGATAGCGAGATTTTCGATGTGAAGCTCCATCAACATCTCATCCCCCCATCACGTGGATACGATATCCGCTCCCCACATCAGCTTCTGCCTGAGCACCTCAAAGTAACCCCGCGAGGGAGACTTTATCAGCCTGATAAACCCCTCGCCTTTCTTAATTTCCACCCTGTCGTGGAGCTCCATCTTGAACCCCACCTGCCCGTCCAGGGTGAGGAAGACCTCCTGATCCATCGAGCAGAGGGTCACGTTGATCACGGCCTCCTTGGGGACGATGATCGGCCTGTTGGTCATGGTATGAGGACAGATAGGGGTGATGATGATGGAGTGAAGGGACGGATAGACAATGGGGCCGCCGGCTGAGAGCGAATAGCCGGTCGAGCCTGTGGGGGTGCAGATGATCAGGCCATCTGAACGGAAGGTGGTGAGATGCGCCTGGTCCACGCTGGTCTCCAACTCGATGATGCGCGCCAAGGCGCCCTTGTTGATGACCACGTCGTTGAGCACGGTGAAGGTATCGACCACCTTCCCCTTGCGCCACACCCGGGCCTCAAGGAGCATCCGCTCATCGGTCTTATATGCGCCGTGCAGGATTGCTTCCAGCATGGGGTAGAGCTCTGCCAGGGTGATCTCCGTCAAGAAACCCAATCCCCCCAGGTTCACCCCGAGGATCGGGACTTGTTTCTTTTGCAGGGCCCGGGCAGCGGCCAGCAGCGTGCCGTCACCTCCCAGGACCACCACCATCTCCACGGCGCCGGCCATATCCTGCTTGTCCAGTGCGGGATGCGAGACAGCCTTGGCTATGTCGGGATCGACAAAGCACTCCACCTTGCGGTCTTTGAGCCAGCCCACCAGCTCCTTGACCACCTGGGTGGCTTCGGGCTTGTTCCCCTTGGCAATAATCCCAATCTTTCGCATGGTTCTTAGATATCACGCCCCCTACCCTTTGTCAACGATCAGGGCCTGGGGGCGTCGAAGCAGCTGGACTTTGATATATAACGTTGTTTCTGAATTGACTTTTATCAGCCCAGGGAGTCTATTTTCTATGCATCATGCTTTTTGCATCATGTGTGAGAAGAAGCCAAACCTTCAAATTTCATTTAGAAAAAGAAAATGCCGGCACTGGCAGATAACAACAGCCCAAAGGGAAGACTCAAAAATCAAGCCTTACGGGGCGTCACCCGTACGGAACACGTTATCGGATCATTCCGGGGAAAAAGATCACAACAAAAAAATACGCTATTATGGTATAATGGCACTATAGTTTGTTGCTGAGGAGGTAGTATATGGACTGGAGAAAAAGAATAACCACCGATCCTCTCGTGTGCCATGGAAAAGCCTGCATTAAGGGAACTCGCATTATGGTATCAGTTATTCTGGATAATCTGGCCTCCGATGTTGGTGAGAAAGAAATCTTAGAAAGTTACCCATCGCTTAGCGCAGATGATATTAAAGCTGCGATTGCATACGCTGCTGAGTTATCCCGCGA
>MGQS01000004.1:10973-11274 GCA_001797905.1 Deltaproteobacteria bacterium RBG_16_54_11
AAAACCTTCCTATCGAAATTGCAGAATTATTATCTCGTCTGGCCATGATGCAAAAACTATACATGAGCAACAGTTGCAGGGCATCAAAGATTCCGTACTCATAAAAAAGTGCGATAGCGAAAACCGGATTTTGGTGACTTTGGATACCGATTTTTCAGATATCAGGACGTATCCGCCTCAAGAACATGAGGGGATTATTGTCCTAAAACTCGGCAACCAATCAAAGAAGCATGTTGTCGAGCTTTTTCAGACCGTGCTGCGCCTTATTAAAAAAGAGCCTATTGAGAAGCGTTTATGGATC
>MGQS01000005.1:0-7530 GCA_001797905.1 Deltaproteobacteria bacterium RBG_16_54_11
GCGCCTTCATAGGTTGGAAAGGGGTGCTATTCACCATCCTGTGCAGTTCCTTTATCGGCTCGGTGGTCGGCGTGACCTTAATGCTCTGGTCCTCGGCTGACAGCAAATATGCTGTCCCCTTTGGTCCCTTTCTCTCGCTGGGGGCCATCATCTACGTCTTGTGGGGTGAAGCCCTGATCACCTGGTATCTAGGATTTTTGCGGGCGGCTGCTGCTTAAGGTGCCGGTATGAAAGCGCTCTTTCGAAAAATACCATTAGGTCTCAGGACGGAAATCGTCCTCAATATCGCTGTCCTCACGATGGCCTCGCTCCTGCTCGTCGGCTTTACCATCCTCAAGGTGAGCGAGCAGGAGATACTGGAGCAGAAGATAGCGGGCTCACGCATTCTTCTCTTTTCCGTGCAGAGGGGTATCAACGCCTTTCAAGGCGCGAATTGGCAGCAGGACCCCCGTCTCTTACAGATCCTTCTTGGTTTCACCCAATTGGGGGGGGTAGAGGGGATTTGGATCGTGGATAAAGATCTGAAACCCATGATCACGCGGGGGAGAGGACAGCGATACGATGACGCGCTGCTCAAGGCCATGACCCAAGGGGACGAGGGACTGCGCATGGAAAAAACAGGGATCCTTTGGTGGTCCTTATACAACAGGCTCATTTTGACGGCCCCCCTGGTGGGAGAAGGGCGGATCATCGGCGGGGTGCAGATTGCCTTTTCCATGGCTGATGTCATGGATAGGCTAATGGTCTTCCGACGGTTGTTCCTCATCCTGATCGTGGTGGATTCCCTCGTCATCATAGCCTTTGGAAGCCTTCTCTTATCTCGCGTCGTGGTCAACCCTTTGAGGAGATTGGTTGAGGTGGTGCAGAGAATAGGGGGAGGAGATCTGGGTCAGAGGGCGCCGATAGATTACGAGAACGAGATAGGCACGCTGGCCAAGGCCTTTAATCAGATGGTTGAGCGGTTGGCAGAAAAGCAAAAAGATCTGCAGAGGGCCATTAAACAATTAAAGGATACGCAAGAGGAGCTGGTGAGCTCTGAAAAATTGGCATCCGTGGGGAGAATGGCCGCGGGGGTAGCTCATGAGATCGGCAATCCCTTGACATCGGTATTGGGGCATACGGAGATTCTGCACAAACGGCTGAAACGTAAAAAACTCAAGGATGGGGAGATCCTTTTGGACTTAGTGGAGCGGACGAGGAAAGAGACGGAGAGGATCAACCGCATCATCAAAGATCTGTTGCAATTCTCCAAGCCCCCCTCTTCCCACAGAGAGGATGTCGATGTAAATCGTATGGTCCAAGATTCCTTGAAAGTAGTAAGCGTGCAAGAAAGGTTTCAGGCAATAGCCATTGATCTCTCGTTGGCGGAAAATCTCCTCTTGGCAAAGGGAAACAGCGACCAGTTGCAACAGGTCCTGTTCAATATACTGATCAATGCTGCCGATGCCATGCCCCAGGGAGGATCCATATCCGTCAGGACCGAGAAGGATAAACAATGGGTGATCATCGCCATCAAAGATACAGGTGTGGGGATTGCACCCGAGGATTTAGGTAAGATCTACGACCCCTTTTATACGACAAAGTCTCCGGATAAGGGCACCGGGCTTGGCCTCTCCATCTCTTTAAAGATTATCGATGAGCTAGGGGGAAGGATAAAGGTGCAGAGTGAAAAGGGCAAAGGCGCCGAGTTTATCGTATATCTCAAGAAGGCCACGAGGGGTTTATCAAAGGACACGAGGAACATGGGGGAGAAAAAAGAGGGGTGATACAGGGTAGAAGGTTAGAAATTCGACAGGGCCTCCCTTCCTGCCAGGAAGGCCTTTTTGTTCAACTCATGGAGTTTTTCCGGCAGGTGCGCTAAGAGACTTTTCAGCCATTGCTCCTGGTCGATATCCAGCAATCTTGAGAGGGCGCCTGAAAGCACCACATTGGCGGCCCGTTCGGTCCCCAACCCGGCAGCTATCGTGGTGGCAGGAATGATGTGAACGCTCTTAAAGTTATTTCTTAAGGTTTTTTCTATATCTTGCGGATATTCCATATCTCCAAGGTTAACGATTGGAGGGTTGACCTCGATGTCATCCACGAGGATGACGGTGAATTTATTGCAGTAATTCAGCCAGCGCAAGGTCTCCATCCGCTCCATCGTGCAGAGATAATCCACCTCACCCATCTTTATGATGGGTGAGTAGACCTTTTTCCCAAAGCGAATATGGCTGCTAACCGACCCCCCACGCTGGGCCATGCCATGCACCTCGCTTTTTTTGACGTCATAGCCGGCCTCCAAAAAGGTATCTGCCATAACGTCGCTGGCCAGGATTACCCCCTGTCCGCCGACGCCTGCCACCAGGATATTGGTCACCTTGCTATTCATGCACCGTTGCCTTTAGGATACCGTCTTTTTCTTATTCAACTGAAACCCAAAGGGTACCTCTGTCTTTCTCCCTCTGATAGCCTCGATTTGGCAGACCTGGTAGCAGAGGCCGCACCCGTTACAGAGCATCGCGTCGATCCATGATTGCCCTTTCCTTTTTTTGACCTTGCCGTCCGCTGCCTGGTATTCCCCTGCCTTGCCCGCATCCCAGGAAATAGCAGGGCAGCCCAGCTCCAGACAGCGACGGCAACCGGTGCAGACCGCCTCATCAACATACAGAGGTTCATTATTAGCCTTGATCGCCCGGCGCAATAAGACACAAGGGGCATCCTTGGTAATGATCACCGAGGTACCCTTTTTACTCGTCTCCTCTTTTACAACCTTGTCTAACTCCCCGATGTTGTAGGGATTGACCCGGCGGATATTTTCCGGTACAACACCGAGCGCCTTTGCCAGCTCTGCGTAGTCGACGGCGGTCGTCTCCTCCCCCGTGACGGTGTATCCTGTGCCAGGGTGCTCCTGAGCGCCGGTCATAGCGGTGATCCAATTGTCCAGGATGATCACAGTTGCATTGGCTTTATTGAACACCATGTTTAACAACGGTGTGATCCCGCTGTGCAGGAAGGTCGAATCGCCGATAACGCAGACCATCTTGCCCTGTGCCTCCTCATCCAGGACCTGGCTCGCTCCCTCGCAGACACCGATACTTGACCCCATGGAAAAGCTGCTGCTCATTGCCCGAAGCGGTGGAAGGGCACCTAGGGTGTAACAGCCGATGTCTCCGTGGACATAGAGCTTATTTTTCTTTAACACATAGAGCACTGCCCTATGGGGGCAGCCGGCGCACAGATTTGGCGGGCGGGGAGGCACCATTCCGGCATACGCGGATTCCGGAACCCGGTAGTCCGGATCAAAGATCTCCGCCAATATGGTCGGGCTCAACTCGCCGCAGAGGGGCACTCTGTTTTTACCTACGTCTATCGTATACCCCATGGCCCTGATATTTTCCTCCCAGAAGGGGTCCAGTTCCTCTATGACATAGACCTTATCGACCTTATGGATGAACTCTCCGATCTTTTTCTCGGGGAGTGGCCAAGACATGCCGAGCTTCAGGAAAGAGGCGTTCGGGAATATCTCCTTTGCATACTGGTAGGAGATGCCTCCGGTGATGACGCCCACCGACGTGTCCTTCATCTCCACCGTATTCCCCTCAAAGGTCTCAGCAAATGTTTTGAGTCGCACCAACCGCTCTTCTATTACCTTGTGTCTTTCACGCGCGTAGGCGGGCAGCATGACATATTTTGCTTCATCTTTTACAAGACCTAGAGGGCGATCCGGCACTGTGCGCTCATCCAATTCCACCGGACTTTTGGAGTGTGAAATCCGGGTTACCGTCCGCAGCATGACAGGGGTATCAAACGTCTCGCTGATCTCAAAGGCCTTTTTCGTAAAATCCTTGGCCTCCTGGCTGTCACTCGGCTCCAACATGGGTACCTTGGCAAATCGGGCATAGTGACGGTTGTCCTGCTCGTTTTGGGAGCTGTGCAGCTCGGGGTCGTCGGCGGTGACGAGGACGAATCCCCCATTGACGCCGGTGTACGTCAGCGTCATGAAAGGATCTGCCGCAACGTTTACCCCCACGTGTTTCATGGATGCCATGGCGCGTGCCCCTGCCAACATTGCCCCCATCGCCGACATGAAGGCATCTTTTTCATTAGGCGCCCACTCTGCTTTGATCTCTTCATACTGGGTGAGATTCTCGAGGATCTCACTGCTCGGTGTCCCTGGATAGGACGAGGCAAAGAGCGCCCCGGCCTCCCAGGCCCCCCGTGCTATCGCCTCATTTCCTGAGAGCAACGTTTTCTTTTTCATATGTCCCGGTCCCACTGATGTGTATCTGATGCTGAAACGCAGTCTGAAGTTGATATATATATCAATATCAAGCCTTATGTCAAAGGTGAGGGAGAGGATACCAGCTCTGAAAAGCTGATAAGCTGAATGCCTTCCTCTCTCACCGTGCTCATAAAAAGGGGATTGATCAGCATCTCGAAATCCTTCTGCCTCCATTGATCACCCCCCATGCTGGGGTGCACCATCAATTCCGAAACCCCTGCCGGAATCTCCTTGAGGGAAAAAGGAAAGAGGGGATCGATAAGATGATGAGGATGCAAGATTCCCTTTTTGCGGAGTACATCCTCCATCCATTGAGCTTGCCCTGAGGTGACGGGAATATCCTCCCGCCCCAAAAGTGCATAACCTTTTTTGCTGAAACGGCCGGCCCTTATGCCAAGCCTGTCCATAGCCTCGACAAGAAGCTCAAAGATCTGAGGGAAGCCGTGGACATGGTGGTGTGTATCTATATGAGAGGGGATCAACCCTCTTTCCAGAAAGGCCGTCACCTGTTTATCGATCTCTTTCTTTACCCGCTTGAAAAAATCGGGCTTATTCATCATCTCCAGGAGTTTTGGGCGGGGGAATCTCTCAATACCAGGCGATTTCCAACCCAGCAATGGATCCAGATCTATGTGGATCCCTACGTGAAAAGAAGGGTTTTTTTTGATCTTCTCTATGGCCTGTCGAGAGTAAGGCCCTTGTATCAAGAGGGATGAATCTGTGACTACCCCTTTTTCATAGGCCATAAATATCCCGCGATTTGCCTCGGGAGAGATGCCAAGATCATCGGCATTGATGATGAGGAAGCGGGATGGGGTCATAAAAGATTCGATGGCAGATGGAGCCGGCGGGGAGGGTTGAACTCCCGACCTACTGATTACGAATCAGCCGCTCTACCACTGAGCTACGCCGGCCCTGAGTGATTCCAAAATACACCGTGAAAGGGTCTGAATGCAAGATGATATTCGTGTCAACAAAGATACTCTCATTGCCTAGAAAATAGACCAACGAAATCCCTCCCCACCTCCCTTTACAAACAAAAGGGAGGAGTTCTTCCCCCTTTAGCAAAGGGGGTTGCAGGGGGATTTTTATGGTTCGAGGGTGACGCTCCGTCATGCCGCCGCCGAAGGTGGCCCTTTGGCCAGAGGTGGCTCTGACCAAAGGGTCACCTCCGGTTTAGCCAATGGATTATCTAGAAAATCTTTGAGATTGTTACTCACTCGAATAGATCTCCTCAAGCTTCTCGAGAGAAAGTCTGCCTTTGATTATTCCCTTCGTATTTTCGGTATGACTCGTTCTCAGCGGTAAGATGACAATCCCATCTTCAGAGGTCTTTATCTCCACCTTATCACCTGGAGAGATACCGGTCTTTTTCCTTATTTCTTTTGGGATCACAATCTCCCCCCCCTTTAAAATCTTTGTAAACATGTTATCCCTGAAACATTTGTTAAACGAATTTTTGGTTTAACCATATAAAATTGTAATACAAAATGTCAAAGATGCCAAGGGCAAAAAGGTTAATTGTCCCCCTTGCCCCTTGATGTTTAGTGTGATAATTTTAACCTAAATTATACAACAATTTTAGGAGAACACGGTGCTGGGCAAGCGGGTCTTGGTCATCGATGACGAGGAGAACCTGAGGCACTACCTCCAGATGGTCCTGGGGGAAGCTGGGTACCAGGTGGCGACTGCCTCCGATGGGGCAGAGGGCCTTGAGAAGATGCAGCGCCAGGCATGGGATATCATCTTGTGCGATATCAGGATGCCGCGGATGGACGGGATGGCCTTTCTCAAAGAGGCGAAGACGAGGGGCATGGATGGCACGATCATCATGATGTCGGCCTATGGTACCGTCGATAGTGCTGTGGAGGCGATGAAGATCGGGGCCTATGACTATGTGTCCAAGCCCTTTAACGCCGATGAGATCATCCTGACCATTAAAAAAGCTGAAGAGCGCGAGAGGCTCCGGGAGGAGAACATCAGGCTCAAACAGGATGCGCAGCGGGATTACGGCCTCGAAAATATCGTGGCCAAGAGCGAGGCGATGAGGAAGATCTTCGATCTCATCAAAAAGGTGGCCCGCTATAAGTCGTCTGTCCTCATCACCGGCGAGAGCGGCACCGGCAAGGAGCTGGTGGCCAGGGCGATCCACTATAATAGCGACAGGAAAGATAAACCTTTAATTTCGATAAATTGCGGCGCCATACCAGAGAATTTACTTGAGAGCGAGCTTTTCGGCCATGTCAAGGGGGCCTTTACCGATGCCGTCAGGACGAAAAAAGGGCTCTTTGAGATGGCCCATCAAGGGACGATGTTTCTCGACGAGGTAGGTGAGCTGCCGCAAAGTCTCCAGGTGAAGTTACTGCGCGTGCTCCAGGACGGCGAGATCAGGAGGGTAGGGGATACCATCTCTTCTCAAGTTGATGTCAGCCTCATTGCCGCCACGGGCAAAGACCTGGCCGCAGAGGTAAAAAACAACAGGTTCAGGGAGGACCTCTATTACCGCCTCAATGTCCTGCCTATCCTTCTCCCGCCCCTCCGTGAGAGGAAAGAGGATATCCCGTGCCTGGTCGAGCACTTCATCGAACTCTATAACAAAAAATTGGGGTTGCGGATTAAAGGCGCGTCCGAAAAAACAATGGACCATTTTCTCCAATATTCATGGCCGGGCAATGTGCGGGAGCTGGAGAATATCATCGAGCGGGCCATGATCCTGGCGGAAGGAGATACCATCAGCGCTGAGGTCCTGATGTCGCACACGCGAGAGGAGGATCGAGGACCTGGTACAGTTCCAGCGGGGTTGTCTATCAAAAAGAACGCCAAGGAGATGGAGATCAGGCTGATCAAAGGGGCCCTGAAGAAGACAGGGGGCAATAGGCTGCAAGCAGCGCGCATCCTGGAGATAAGCCACAAGGCTCTGCTTTACAAGCTCAAGGACTATGGCCTGGAGGACTATGGGAAGGGGAGTGAAATAGTGAAATAAGGTTATAGATATCTCTACTCTGGCACGGATTTGGTTAGGGGGAAAGGGGTGCTTAGATGAAGCGGGGGGAGAATGGGGTTACCCTCATCGAGCTGGCCGTGGTGATGTCGATTATCGCCATCATGGGCGTGTGTTTGGCGCCAGCCATAGGGGAGTGGTTGGAGAACTACCGGATCAGACAGGCGGCAAGAGATATAGTCTCTAATCTTCAATTTGCAAAAATGAGAGCCATCTCCAGCCGTATGGAATACAGGGTGCGTTTTGATTTGGCAACTGAAGAGTA
>MGQS01000005.1:7559-9847 GCA_001797905.1 Deltaproteobacteria bacterium RBG_16_54_11
CTCAAGAAGGGGATCTATTTCATGTGCCAAGAAGTATTGATATAGCTAGTGTGACATACAATCCTCCAAGGGTGAAATTTGACCCCGATGGCACATCTTCTAATGGACACATCAGGATCGTTAATGACCAGGGCAAAATACATAAAGTTGTTATTTATTACACAGGCAGGATAAGGATCGAAGAATAAATAGTTGTTTTTAGACTATAGATATTTTTCATACTCTTGCGGAATAATTTCATAGATACTGAGTTCTCGCCCAAATAGCAAAAGATAAAAATCATTTGAAATCAGTATGTTATAAATTCACCATCCTGGCACAGTTCTTGGAAGAATATCAGGAAGGTGAGAAGGAGACATTTTTTGAGAATCTTTAGGAAGAGTAGAAGCGTAGGAGGGGTCACCCTCATAGAGTTGGCTGTAGTGATGGCCATTGTGGGTATTATGGCCGTCTTTATGGCCCCAGCCATAGGGGAGTGGTTGGATAACTTTCGCATCAGACAGGCAGCCAGGGATATCGCCTCAACCCTGCAATTGGCTAAGATGCAGACCATATCCACCCGTCAGACACATTCGGTGAACTTTACACCGTCACCGGCTCCGGGTTCGGTTCCGGATTCTTATCAACTCACCCCCGGAGGCAGTGCGACCCCGGTTCCGAAGGGAGTAACTATAACTGGGGGTGCAATTTCGTTTAGCGCCGATGGTACATCGTCTGGTGGGACCATTACGATAGATAATACGAAAGGCAAGCAGTATCAAGTTTCCGTTTTCCCTACCGGAAGAATACAGATGCAGGAAATAGGGGGATAGTATGTCTTTTTTCCGTCGGCTATCTAGATCTAGTAAAGGCTTCACGCTGATAGAGGTCATGATTGCTGTGGTCATCCTGGCTGTGGGGCTGCTTGCCCTGATGACCATGCAAATAGTGAGTATAAAGGCTAATGCCTTCAGCAGCGAGATGACGTATTCCACCATGTTTGCCCAGCAGCAGTTGGAAACGCTGAGAAACCTCGATTTTAGCGATACAAATTTGGATGCGGGACATCATGCTCCATTACCGACAATCATCGATGGTAAGGGAGGCTCATACTCCATTAGCTGGGATATCGTCGACACACCGCCAACTAGCACAACGGACGCCATGAAGACGATAACCCTTGACGTAACGTGGCAGAGTCGACGGCAAGGGACTGAGCAACAGTCAGTACTTACTCGTATGCAAACCATAATGAGCCAATGAAACATAACATGATAGTGAACAAAGAAAACGGCGTTACCCTTATAGAGCTCATGATCGTGCTGGTCATTGCCGCTTTCCTGGTTGCAGGAATCTACTCCCTATTCATTACCCAGCACCGGTCGTATGCTGTCCAGGATCAAGTGGCAGGGGTACAGCAGGATGCCCGCGTTGCCCTGGACATTATGGCCAGGGACATCAGAATGGCGGGGGTTCAAATAGGTTCGGGGAGCGCTACTGGTTTTGGCGGCATTCCCGTGCAGGGGCAAAATTACGCTATAGTATCCACTAATGGAGGAGCAAACAGCGCTGATCAGATTGGGGTCATTCTTGCATCGGAGGTATCAAGGGTGACAGATGTAGCTGGTCCCGATGTTTACCTTCAAGATAATGTAAGTGTTTTTTTGACTAATCAGTTTGTGGTCTTTGAAGGAATGAAGAAGATATATCAAATACAACAAATACCATCCCTTGGGGTAGATCTCGTCAATAAAAAAATTACCCTAACTGAACACGCCCCAACCTATGCCCGTCCTACCGAGTTTCCGGGAGGCGGCAGGATCTATTGCATCAATCCCATAACGTACGATATAAACGGTAACTCACTGCGAAGGAATGGGCAGCCTTTGGCCGGTGATGGAGTAACCACAATAGTCGAAGACCTGCAGTTCGCTTACTCAAACGACGGACAAAATTGGTTTAATACACCACCCAGTGGAGATCCAAACATGGTCAGGATAAACATCATTGTGCGCACTGCTGTACCTGACCCCCAGGATACGAGCTTCTTCAAACCTGCGTGTGAAGACCGTTTAAGAGAAGATAATTTTACTGGGTGTCGCCGCAGGGTCTATACCACCGTGGTCAAGGTGAGGAATCTTTAGAGCAATGCCTTAAACAATAGGAGATGTGCGATGATTTCATTGAGAGAAAAGATAAGAATCCCTGGTATCAACACACAGGACGGGGCAGCGTTGTTGATCGCCGTGTTAATCCTCTTGATCCTGACCGTGCTTGGCGTCTATGCCGTTACTACCTCCACCTTGGAA
>MGQS01000006.1:0-341 GCA_001797905.1 Deltaproteobacteria bacterium RBG_16_54_11
CACCAAATGATTTGCCCCAAAGTTTTTGAGTGTTTCAAATGAGTAGGCCCAACCCGGCAGTCAAGCGGGCCTGCGCAAAAGCGCGCAGCCCCTTACTTTTACGTTATGCAAAGCGAGATAAGAACATGAATAAGGCTCTAATCATCACTGTCTGTGTAATTGGTGCGGTGATTGCCGTGCACCCCATGGCGAGAGCGATAATAACTACTGTAGAGAAACAGTATCAAGGCATCTGGATACCAGACAATCAATCATCGTGTGCATCACCAATGAGGATTGAAGTATATAAGGATTCGGTTGTCCTTTACCACAACAATGATAGGACCACATTCAGAAATCTG
>MGQS01000006.1:370-669 GCA_001797905.1 Deltaproteobacteria bacterium RBG_16_54_11
TGGGAGTGGGCCGCGGGGTCAAGGCATAGAGGTACAAGTTTTTCCAGATGATACCTTGCCATGCCCCTTCATCATACGATTCAACGCAGATGAGAAAGAAGGTGTCATGGTTATCGAATTCCCGGATCCGAAGATCGAAAAACGGTACCCATTTGGAAAGCTCAGGTTCAAGAAGTGCAAGCAATAATATTTACTGGTGTTTGCATAACCAGGCAATCCAGCCGATCGCTTCGCTCCGGCTGATTTTCCCGTTCGTCTGTATAACTCAAATAGCTATCCCCGCATCCAGACGTAGCTGG
>MGQS01000006.1:846-9534 GCA_001797905.1 Deltaproteobacteria bacterium RBG_16_54_11
GCCTGCTATCTTTATAATAGAAATGCTCCTCTGCGCTTTGTTGGACGGCAAAGGCACGCATGGAGGGAGGGATATCGCTCGGCCTGAACCAGAGCTTGATCTCGTGCTCCGCCTCCGCAGGTGTTGCCGAGGCGTGGATCAGGTTGTCCATGCGCTCTCCGATCACCTCTCCTTTGTCATTCGTCAGCGGGACGATAGTCCCCAAGGAACGGATACATCCGGGCTTCTCTTGTCTGGCATTGTGAGGGTTGGTCGGCCCGGCAATCTCCCGCACCTTCCCGACCGCGTTTGGGCCTTGATACACAATCGCTATCACCCTCTGCTTGTGCGGCTCATCAGGATAGTGCAGGCGTCCCCTGATGTATTCGATGAGCGAGGGATAGAATATCTTGCCCCGATGTTCTGCATAATGTTCCTCGGCAAGCATCGTGGTGACGCTGACCACCTTTGTGCCGGCAAAGCGCAGGCCGCTGTGAAACTCGGAGAGCTGAGAGAGCACGTATCCTGTTAAAGAATTCTTCAGGGCGTCCGGCTTGATGAGGACGAGTGTTTGTTCAAGTTCTTTCTTTTTCATGGTGCGTTCCTTTTACCCCTTTCCCGTTGATGGGAGAGGTTTATTAGCAACCTCATGTGCGATGCTGCACATAGATAGCAGAGGGGGAGGTGATTGTCAAGAAGAGGCATGAATTGTGTCGCTTTTCCCGCTTGCTCCCCAACCTTTAGATTCTTAATGAGGGGATGCCGCAGAGCGGCAGGGATCCCGCAATCCTTATTTCTATAGGGGAGAGCGGGAGCGACATCCTGCTTTCCTTAGTTGAAATTTAAAGAGCAGGACAGGATTGAACCCCGTGAGAAAAACGTGTATCCTCATGGGCAGAGATGAAACAAAAATCCGTGGATAGACTCTTCGAGATCATGGACGCCCTCGCGGGCCCCTTAACCCTTGCCTCCAAGGACAACTTCTCCCGCCTCCCCAACATCAAGGGGCTGGAGGGTCTGGTCACCGGCCTGATCCAGGAGGCCATACCCCTCTCCTCCGACCCATCGATTAAGGCCAAGCTCAGGGCCCTGCAAGAGAATTTCGCCGGCTTTGAAGAGATCACCGGGCGCGAAAAAGAGGAGCGGCTCGGAAAGGGAAAGGGATTGTTGGCGGAGATGAGGGGTGCCCTGGACTCTTTCAAAGGTACTGGCCAACCCTCTTGTGAAGAGGAGATAGCCCAGGTGCTGAGGAGCCCCATGCAATTCGTCAAGGGGGTCGGGCCGAAGATATCGCAGCTCCTCAAGAAGAAGGGGATAGAGACCGTAGAAGACGCCCTCTATAACCTTCCTATCCGGTATGAGGACCGCCGGCAGATCAGGAGGATAGCCGATCTCACTACCGGGGATCGCTGTGTGGGCTATGCCGAGGTGATTGCCGCAGGTGAGGTGGTCTACCCCAAGAGCCGTCGCAGGGTCTATGAGGCCATCCTGGGGGACGGAAGCGGTTTCATCACCGCCAAGTGGTTTCAGGGGATTCAGTATATCAGGGGGCGCCTGAAAAAGGGGGATCGGGTCATCTTCTGCGGAGATATACGGGGATACCGGTCCCAGAAGGAGATACACCACCCTGACCTGGAGTGGGCCGAGGGCACGGAGGGAGACTCCCTTCACTTCGGGCGCATCGTCCCGGTCTATTCCGAGACCGAGGGGCTCTATCAGCGCCGGATCAGGGGGATCATGCACCAGGTGGTTCAAAATGCCGCCCTCAAGGTAACGAGTTCCATCCCTCCCCAGGTGAGCGCGCGATGCAACCTGATGCCCCTGGCCGAGGCCCTGTGCGAGGTCCATTTCCCCCAGGCATATCTCGACATCGAGCAGCTCAACCGCAAGACGTCTCGGCCCCATCAGCGGCTGGCCTTTGAGGAATTCTTCTTCCTCGAGTTGGGCATGGCGCTGCGGCGCAGGGGCAACGCACAAGAAGAAGGGATCGCCTTCCAGACGGGGAGGAGCGCCTCGGCGGAGAGGCTCCTGGAGAACCTCCCCTTTACCCTCACTAAGGCCCAGGAGCGGGTGCTCGAGGAGATCAAGGGGGATATGGCTAAAACCCACCCCATGAACCGCTTACTGCAAGGGGACGTGGGGAGCGGGAAGACGGTGGTGGCCCTTGTCGCCTCGCTCATCGCCATCGACAACGGCTACCAGGCGGCACTGATGGCCCCTACGGAGATCCTGGCGGAGCAGCATTACCTCAACCTCAGAGAGTGGTTGCGGGGGCTGGATGTCAGGGCCGTCCTGTTGACCGGAAGGATCAAGGGAAAGGAGCGCGATGAGCTCTACCGGGCCATCACCGAGGGGGAGGCCCAGCTCGTGGTAGGGACCCATGCCCTGATCCAGGAGGGGCTTTCCTTCAAGAGGCTGGGCTTGGGAGTGGTGGATGAGCAGCACCGCTTCGGGGTGATGCAGCGGGCCCGCCTGAAGAGGAAGGGGGCGGTGCCGGACCTCCTGGTAATGACCGCGACCCCCATCCCCCGCACCTTGGCCATGACCCTCTACGGCGACATGGAGGTCTCGGTCCTGGATGAGCTGCCTCCGGGCAGGGGTCCCATCGTCACCAGGGTCTATCGGGAGAAGGATCGTGGGGCGGTCTATCGCACGGTGGCTGAGGAGATCGCCAAGGGGAAGCAGGCCTACGTCGTCTACCCCTTGGTGGAGGAGTCCGAGCGGATGGACCTGCGGGATGCGACCCAGGGGGCCCAGCGCCTCCAGCAGGTGATCTTCCCCGACTATCGGGTCGGACTTATCCACGGCAGGATGAAGGGTGAGGAAAAGGAGCGGGTCATGAAGGCCTTTCGCGAGGGTGCGATTCAGATCCTCGTGGCCACGACGGTGATCGAGGTGGGGATAGATTGCCCCAATGTCACGGCCATGGTGGTGGAGCACGCCGAACGGTTCGGCCTCTCTCAATTGCACCAGCTGCGGGGGAGGATCGGAAGGGGGCCCCACCCGTCCGTATGCCTCTTGTTGGTCGCCCCCCGGCTTGGCAAGGAGGCGTGGCGCCGCCTGAAGGTCATGGAGGAGACTCTTGACGGCTTCCGCATTGCCGAGGAGGATCTGGCCATCAGGGGACCGGGGGAGTTTTTAGGGGTGAGGCAGTGGGGCTTGCCCGATTTACGGGTGGCCAACCTCATCAGGGATGTCCGTCTCCTCCAGCAGGCCCGCCGGGAGGCCTTTGCCCTCATCGACCAAGACCCTCAGCTCGGCAGAGAGGAACACCGTTCCCTCATGGAGACCATCCGGGCGAGATGGCAGGAGAAGTTAGAGCTGGCGTCCGTGGGGTAGAGAAGGCTTGACATACCCCCCCTTTTTGTTATTAAATGCACAGGTCGAAAATAGGCGAAAAGGAGGTCCGATATGGCTACACCGGTGACTGTGCCCATGGTAGGGAAGATCGTGGCTGTCAATGTGAAGGCAGGGGATAAGGTAAAAGAGAACGATCAGGTGGCTACCCTGGAGGCGATGAAGATGGAGATGCCTGTGGTGGCCCCGGTGTCTGGGACCGTGAAAGAGGTCAATGTCAAGCCAGGAGATGAGGTGACGCCGGATACCGTCCTCATGGTCATAGCGTAAGGAAGCAATCATGGGATATGAGCATATCCTCTATAGGGTGAAGCACGGGGCAGCGACCATAATCATCAACCGGCCCCCGTACAACTGTCCCGGCATCAAGAAGATGCCGGCGAGGGAATCACAGCCTTTGTGGAGGAGAGGCGACACCTCGGGAAGGGGGCATAGAGGAAGAAGGATATGATTGCGGCGGGGATCGACATCGGGTCTCTCTCCACCGAGGCAATTGTTTTCGATAACGAGAAAGGGATTTTAGGGTATTCCATCGTCCTGACCGGGGGCTCCAGCAAGGAGGCCTCACGGGTCTCCCTGAAGCAGGCCATAGGAAGCGCCAACATTACCAGGGACCAGATCAAGCGGATCGTCTCCACCGGATGTGCCCGCGAGATCGCCGAGTTCGCCGACCGAAAGATTACCGAGATCACCTGCATTGCCAAAGGAGTAAGCCATCTCTTCCCCGAATGCCGTACCATCATCGATATCGGCGGGCAGGATACCAAGGTGATCAGGGTGGATGGGAAGGGGAGGGTGTTGGAATTCGACATGAACGACAAGTGCGCTGCCGGCACGGGCAGGTTTTTAGAGGTGATGGCCAAGGCCCTGACAATAGGGCTCGATGAGATGGGGGAACAATCCCTCCGGTACCGGAACGATCTTGCGATCAGCAGTATCTGCACCGTCTTCGCCGAGTCCGAGGTGGTCTCCCTGGTCTCGGAAGGGCGGCAGGTGGAGGATATCCTCCATGCCATCCACAACGCCGTTGCGGACAGGACCCTCGGGCTCCTGGAGAGGATAGGGGCCGTGGAGCCGCCGGTAGCCATGACCGGGGGTGTGGCCAAAAACATCGGTGTGGTCAAGGCCCTGGAAGAAAAGCTTAAGACCCCTCTCGCCATCTATGCCGAGCCGCAGATCGTCGGCTCCCTGGGTGCGGCCCTGCTCGCCTTGAATGGCCTCTAATTGAAAAGATCACTGCCCTCTGCAATTCTCCCTGGCGGCATCGTCATTAAAAAAGGGAGAAAATGATGAAACGTACTAAAATTTCCAATCTTATTTTATTTCTTTGTGTAGGTCTTCTTGCGATTATCATACTTTTTCTTTACAATCTTAACAAGAGAGTCTTATCGCTGGAAAAAGATTTTTTGTCATTTAAAGGAAAAGGACAAGAGGTAGAAAATAAATTACAAGACGATAATCTCAAGGAGTATCACGCGGTCATCATCGATTATGTTAAAAAGAACATAAACGAGATAGCATTAGAAAAGCCAGTTTTGGGAGGTCGGTGGATTGTCACAGATATAAAATTTCTTTCTCCTGATATCATAGAAGTAGCATATGAAGATGGTCATATAGCTGGTGGTATATTTTTAAAAATAGAGAGTGCTTTTGATTCGAAGGTAATAGTAAAACCTTTCTGGTAGGTGAGGGTATTAGAAGAATCGTTATATTGTATTGCTATTAAGAAAAAAGAGGCAAGAAAGATATGCGTTGTCAAAAATGCGGAGCTAAAAACCCGGATGATAATAGATTTTGTTCTCACTGTGGTTGTCACTTGGAAACCGGAGTCGTCGTCATAAAGGAGGTTGCCATGGACGGTTATTTCTTTATGGAGTCGGTGCTTCAACTGATTTCGGAGGGGAAGTTCTTTAGAAAGGCGTTTGCCGTTGTTTTGCGGGCCCTGGCAGTCGTGGCTTCGATTTGGGGTCTTGTGGTCTGGATGTCTGTTTGGAAATATGCCGCAAGGGCTCATCTTGCTGCGCTATCAGGCATCATTATCTTCCAGGTACTTTTTGTTATAGCGCTTTACGCGGTGGCGCATACGCTGTTTATTCGAGCACGGAACATTGCGGAACTGCCTGAAGCGGAGTTTTATGTCATACCCATTGCTGCTATTGCCCTTAAGCTCGTCGGGGAGATATACGCCTGTTTTGTCGGCGTTATGTCCGTCGCCGGAGGCATCCTTATATGGTTGATGCGCGGTTATGCCTTTTCCCTGGTCAAAAAAACAAGTCCTCTTGTTCCCCGTCTTGGCAACGGCGAGGGATTTGTGGGAGGGCTGCTGTTCATGGGAGGCGGCTTGCTCGCGGCCTTCGTTGTCCTTGTGTTGTGTTACTTTTTAGCTGAGGCGGTTCTGCTCATGGCTGATATCGCAAAGAATGCCAAAATTACACGGCAGGTTGCCGAGCAGTACGATAAAAATACAAAAAAACCATAACGCCCCCTTCGCAAACAGGCGATCAACCTGCCGAAGGATGATTATCCATGGGAAAAGGCGATAAGGGCGGGATCTTTCAAAGGCTGCGCCGCGGCCTGACCAAGACCCAGGGGCTGCTGATCGGCGGGGTCGATGATCTGTTGCGGCCGGGCAGGGGGATGGATGAGGCGCTCTACCAGGAGCTGGAGGAGGTCCTCATCGTAGCCGATGTTGGCGCCGAGGCGACGCGGAGGCTCCTGGAGGGTATCCGGCGCGAGACGAAGAAGCAAGGGATGACGGATGCCCACGATATTCTCCCGCTCTTGCGCCGCGAGGTCTCGGAGATCCTCCGACCCTACGAGGCCCCTCTCTCCATCAAGGGAGCCGGTGACGGCCCATTTGTGGTAATGGTCATCGGGGTCAACGGGGTAGGGAAGACCACCACCATCGGAAAGCTCGCCTACCGGTTTACCTCCCAGGGGAAAAAGGTCGTGGTGGGTGCAGCCGATACCTTCCGGGCCGCCGCCATTGAGCAGTTGGAGATCTGGAGCGACAGGGCCGGGGCGCACTTTGTCAAACATGGCAGCGGTGCTGATCCCTCGGCAGTGGCCTTTGACGCGGTGAAGGCAGCCCAGGCTAAGCAATACGACCTCGTTTTCATCGATACGGCGGGCAGGCTCCACACCAAGGAAAACCTGATGGAGGAGTTAAAGAGGATCAAGAGGATCGTCGGCAGGGAGCTTCCCCATGCACCTCATGAGATCTTGCTGGTCCTGGACGCAACCACCGGGCAGAACGCCATCGTCCAGGCCCGGACCTTCCACCAGGCCCTGGGGGTCACGGGGATCGCCCTGGCAAAGCTGGACGGCACGGCCAAGGGAGGAATCATCGTCGCCATCGCCCAGGAGCTGGGGATTCCCCTGCGCCTTGTCGGGGTGGGGGAGGGGATAGAGGACCTCCAGGATTTTTTCGCCGAGGTCTTCGTCGATGCCCTGTTCAGCCGAGCCAGCTGAGGATCTTATTATTGTCCCATTGAGCGAGAAAAACCTTTGCCTTTAGGCGAAGTATTTTGTTTGATCTTTGTTCCAGAAGATTTTAAATCCCCCCCACCCCCCTTTGTTAAAGGGGGGTAAAGGGGGATTATAGGGTCCCGCCAAAGGTGGGATAGCTTATTCCAAGGGGCCACAAACCATGGGAACGGATACTACCAAGGTCATCATCTTTGACTGTGACGGGGTGCTGTTCGACTCGAGAGAGGCGAACATCGCCTTTTACAACCAGATCCTTTCCCAATTTAACCTCACTCCCATGACTGCTGCGGAAATCGAATACGTGCACGTCAGCACGGCAGAGGAGGCCTTCCGCTATCTCCTTTCGAGGAGGGACCCCCGTGACGTGGAGGAGGTCCTCGCCCAGCGTCCCCATGTGGACTACACCCCCTTTATCCGCCTCATGCACATGGAACCGAATCTCAGGGAGCTGTTGGGCGCCCTTCCTCAGCAAATAAAAAGGGCTATCTCCACCAACCGCTCCTATACTATCGGCGATGTCCTGCGCACCCATGGATTGGAGGGGGAGTTCGATTTGGTGGTTTCAGCCCTGGACGTAAAAAATCCCAAGCCCGACCCCGAATCCGCGCTCAAGATCCTCCGTCACTTTGCCATCGCCCCTTTGGAGGCCCTGTTTGTGGGGGATTCGGAGACGGATCAACGAGCAGCTGGGGGTGCTCAGGTTCCCTTTATCGCCTACAAAAACCGTTCTCTGCAGGCCGATTATCACATCGATGACCTTCTGGCAATCAAAGAGATCGTCACCAACAGGAAAGAGGGGTAAAGTTTACTGTCCCGCCTTTGGCGTCCCGTCAAAGCCGGGACTTCAGGGCATGAAAAATCCCCCTTAACCCCCCTTTGCGAAAGGGGGGGATGGGGGGATTGGAAATCTTCTGAGACAAAGATCGAATTAAGGAAAACAATAGCAGTGTTTCTTCTCCACCTCAGGCAAAATCAAAGATCCTATTCTGCGCCGATTGCGCCAAGATGGTATCGATCTTGGTCTGTATCGCCTTGCGCTCCGGGTTTTCCTCCCACGCCTTCCAATCATCGAGGCTCTTCCAGGTACTGATGACCACGTAGAGGGTCGGATCGTCGTGGGCACGCAGCGTCTCCCCTGAGATATATCCCCTGGCGAACATCGCCTTGGCCCTCATATCCCGCATCAGATTGGCCAGGTCCGTATCCTTCCCCTTCGGAACGCGTCTCTCAATGATCACCTTCACCGCCATCGATCGCACCTCCCTCGTATTTGATAGTTCCGCGCTTGGATTATACCACGCCCGGGTTGTATTGCAACTACGAAGCGAAAAAGACCTCCCTTATGGACAGGGGCGAGGCGTCTGTGATACCGTATCATCCATGAAGCAAAGGCGGATTGCCTATCTTGATTGCTTTGCCGGGGTGAGCGGGGATATGGTCTTGGGTGCGCTCCTGGACCTCGGCCTCCCTTCGGAGCTCCTCGATGAGGGATGGCGCATGCTGGGCTTGAAGGGGGTCGAGGTGAAACACCGGCGGGTTCAGCGCGGAAGTTTGATGGGGATGCAGGTGGAGGTGCGGGACCAGGGAAAGTTGATGATTAAGAACTATGGCGAGATGCGGAAGCTAATCAATGGCAGCTCTTTGCCCGAAGGGATCAAGGAGCTGAGCCTAAAGATCTTGCATCAGCTGGCCCAGGCAGAGGCTCATATCCACGGGGTTGAGGTTGACGAGGTCCACTTCCATGAGATAGGAGGGATAGACACCATTGTCGATGCCGTCGGAACTGCCCTGGGAATCGCTCATTTCAACTGGGAGACCATCATCTGCTCCCCTCTCCCCTTGGGCAGGGGTTATGTAGAGGCA
>MGQS01000007.1:0-2037 GCA_001797905.1 Deltaproteobacteria bacterium RBG_16_54_11
CCCTTCTGAGAAGCGTGCACCCGCTGGTAATGCTGAGGGCGAGAAAGATGGCCACTATCCGCTTCATCCTCTCAGACTCTCCGGAATACTATGAACATAAAGAGACCGTCCCCCGTTCTTGTTGAGGATCAGGCTTCACCGCGATATCCCGCAAACCAAAGCTTTCCCTGAGTCTCCTGATATTTTGTCCGCCCTGACCGTAGAAATTGGAGATATCCTGGGGGGAGATGAGGAAGGTGAGGGAGCCCCCTCTCTCAATTCCTGAACCGTCCACGATAGAGGCCGCCTGCTCATACAGGAGAGTGCTCTCCACCAACTGCCTGAAGGCGGGGGGGTAGGGACCGGCCACAATGGCGCCCGGTGCCTCCAGGGAGGGGGTAGGCTGCAGCCCTATCCTGATCACCGGGATGCGGGCCTGCCGAAACCGCTGCAGGGCCCCCTTGGCAAGGATTATAGCTTCTGCCAGGGTGAGGGGATGGTAACGTCCCACGCGAAACCATTGTTCCAATTGTGTCCCCTGGATCACCACCGTGGGGTAGAGCCGGACAAAGTGAGGTCTCAACTCGATCACCTCTGCGACGGTAGAGGCGAACGTCTGGGCGTCGTCCCCGGGCAGACCGATCATGAGCTGGATCCCCACCTCGAAGTTCCCCTGATGCAGCTCCCTGACAGCCTCCTTCACCTCTTCCTTTGTATACCCCCTCTGGGAGGTCCTGAGGATCTCGTCATCCATGGACTGGACCCCCAGCTCAATGGTCGCCACCTTATGCTGCTTGAGGATTGCGAGGCATTCGGGGGAGCAATAATCGGGCCTGGTGGATATTCGGAGGGAGTGCACCTTACCCTCCTCCAGAAATGGGGCGAGGCTGCGCAAAAACCCCCTCTGGGTTTCAAGGGGGAGGGCGGTGAAGCTGCCGCCATAAAAGGCCGCCTGTACAGTTCGGAGATGCTTTCGTTTGCGCGCACCCAGCTTCAAGTAGCGCTCGACCTCTTCGGCGATCTCCTCAGGGGTGGGGATGGCCGAGGCAGGGTGGGCTATGCGGCCTTGATCGCAATAGATACATCGGTGGGGGCATCCGAGATGGGCAATGAAAATGGGGATGATGAACGGCTTGCCCTCCACAATCAATCCTCCTGCAGGGACCTCAATGTCTCTTCAGCCGCCCTCTGCTCGGCCTCCTTTTTGCTCTTCCCCCTCCCCATCCCATAGGTCTTTCCATCAATGGCGATGACTACTTCAAAGGCCTTCGCGTGGGCCGGCCCCTCCTCAGCGGTGACGATATATCGAGGGGTAGTCTTGAGGTGTTTCTGAATATGTTCCTGGAGCCTTGTCTTGAAGTCCTGGTCTTTTAATTCCCCGTTCATCTCCTCTAAGAGAGGAGCGTATAAACCCTCTATCACCCGAAAAGCCTCAGCATACCCGCCATCCAGATAAACGGCAGCCATCAGCGCCTCGAGGCAGCCGGCCAGGATGGAGTCCTTCTTCCTCCCCCCGGTCTCCTCTTCCCCCCGGCCCAACCACAGCACCTTTCCCAACTGAACCCTGCGGGCAAGTGCGGCAAGGCTAGCCTCTTGGACAAGGCGGGCCCTTGCCTTGGAGAGCCCCCCCTCGGCCATGTGCGGGAAACGGCTCAACAAAAGATGACTCACAGCCAACTCAATGGCCGAGTCACCCAGAAACTCCAACCGCTCATTATCCTCCCCTTCCTCATTTCTCGGGTGGAGGTAGGAACGATGGGTCAGGGCTTGGGTGAGAAGTTGACCATTCTGAAATCGATAGGCGATCCTCTTCTGTAGCCCCTTGAGCAGTAATGACTTGTTGGATCTCATAAGAGATGGACTTCTCCCTTTTGCTAAAAAAGATACGTGGATCTTTCTATGCTCTTATATCAGTGGTCTTGGGCCACATAAATCAAGGGCTGTTCCTCTGCGCTTCGGCTAGGGAGATCGTTGCACGCGCGACAATGCAGACCATGCATATACAAAGCAGAGCAAATTTATCGCAGTTAACAGACTATGTCAATTGCGATCGTACTG
>MGQS01000007.1:2071-6259 GCA_001797905.1 Deltaproteobacteria bacterium RBG_16_54_11
AATCGTACCATGTCGATCCTGTATGGACAATGGAAAGGGTTTTTCAGTTCTTGCTGTCGATGAAAACCTTTTGACTATGAGGAAATAGCGACCAGTGGCTTGTTTTGCCGTTGCTTAATATTTTTGCGAGCTGAAGAACATTACGCTTGACAAGTATTAATAATATATGCTAAAGAGGTCCCATAATAAGTAATGGATGGGTGAAGCTGTTTTCTATTTGAAAACCAAAAAAAGGAGGGCATCATGAAGCTGAGTGTTAGAGGTTTGATGTTGGCGACAGGTTTTGGTTGGGCATTGGCGATGGCGGTTATCGGTGTGTTAAACATTTTGTTCCCGGGATACGCAGCTGATTACTTGAAGATCGTGTCTGCCTTGTATCCCTGGTACAAGGCCACGGGTGCTACCGCTGACTTGGTCATAGGGGTGGTTGCTGCCTTCATCGATGGCCTCATTTGCGGGTTGATTTTCGCTCTGCTCTATAATCTGTTTACGGGCAAAGGCAAAAAAGCCGCGCCCAGGAGAGCTGCTGCGAGAAGGCCCGCTGCCAGAAAGAGACCTGCTGCTAAGAAGAGACCCGCCGCCAGGAAGAGACCTGCTGCTAAGAAGAGACCCGCCGCCAAGAAAAGGAAAGCTGCTGCCAAAAAACGCAAGAGATAGGGCAATCTAGCCTGATTTACGGCAGTTCCGCCCTGAGCGGGGAAAAAAGAGAGACCCCTCCACGAAAGAGGGGTCTCTCTTTTTTTTTCATCCATAAGGTTATGCCGCTCATTAAATAAGGCATTAGTCATTCACGGGAGAAGCCCCTTTGCCTTCACCTTCGTCGTTTTCGACAGGCTCCTGGACCTTGCGATAAATGATAAGCTTATCGCCCGGGCGAATGGTTATTTTGCGGTTGAGATGATTCCACGTGATGATGGACGACAGGGGGACGCCGAATCGATTGGCAATAGAGGAAAGGGTATCAGCCTCTTTCACCACATAAATGTGCTCCTTCTGATCCGCCAATTGCTGATGCGGAAGGGGTTGATATCGGGCCTCAAAGCCCCGTGCGGCACCCTTGGGAATCAAAATGGAGTGTTTCCCCGCGGGGAGAGAATATCCCCGAATTTCCGGGTTCAAATCCTTGATTTCTTTAAAGTGGGTCTTCGCTGCTTGGGCGATAATGCGGAGGTGCGTGTCTTGCAAACAGTTAACCTGAATCCGATCGAATTCCAACGGAGGGTAGTAATCTTCACCTGAGAGATGGAATCCATATCGTTTGGGGTCTGAGAAAATCAGCTTGATCGAGAGAATCCTGAAGACATACCGTTGGGTTTCAATGGGGAGGTAAAGGCGGTAATAGTCCTTGATCCCCTGTTCTTGTATTTCATCGGCAAGTGCATCCCCGCCCATATTGTAGGCGGCAGCAGCCAGTGTCCATGATCCAAACTGCTTATAGAGGTCCTTGAAATATTTGACGGCCGCCTGGGTGGAGGCGAATATATTTCTTCTCTCGTCAATGCGACTGTTGATAGCGAGGCCATACTGACGGCCGGTGTCTTGCATGAATTGCCAGAATCCCATCGCGCCCTTTGGTGAGCCGGCGTGTGGCCGCAGGGCGCTCTCAGCAAGAGCAATATATTTAAGATCGCCCGGTATTCCGTTCTTTTGTAACATTTCTTCGATGTAGGGCAGGTAGCGACGAGAGCGCTTTAACCAGAGGATGACCTGAGGTCGGTCCCAGAGGGTAAGGAGGAGTTCCTTCTCTAGTCTCTCCCGGACCTCCTGAATTTCGAGAGGGACTGGCTCATCGCAAAGGTCCAAGGGGGTATCTATTTTGAGGGAGGAAATGAGGGGGGGATCGGAGGGAGCTTTGGGTAGCGCACTAAAGACTTGCGGCCACGAAAAAAACAGCCCTATGCCGAGCAAAACTACCAGCGGCCATTTCATAAAACCGGTCTCTTTGAGATCAATCTTTTTCTGCACCTCTCGTTTGCCTTTCATAATTTGCTAATGTTTTAATGCCGTAACATGCCATGCCGCAGTATGTAAAGGCAACATCTTATAGCTTATAGAAATTGAGGAAGCAATGCATAGGGGAGTAGGGAAGGAAATCCCCCGGAGATATCAAGGATACCTCCGTGCGTTGTCCAGAATTTCTCTGATGTAGGGAAAAAGATAAACCTCCTCCGTGTCAAAAGAAGAAAGCCCATGGGCCAAAATTTTTATCCGATCCTCCACCGGTTTAGATCGATCGATAAAAACCTTAAAGGACCCGTTGACTTTGCAGAGGCCTCCCCGCACGGAAAACTCTTCTTCCCCCAGTTTTTGATAGACAATTTCAACGCCGAGCCTCTCAGCAAGATCTTCAAGATGTTCCAAAACCTGTCTGGACTGCATATCGATGAGCCTCGCTCGGTAGTCTGCGGCAGTATTTTGTAGATAGCACAATAGCGATCTTGGGAAAAGAGATCATGTAAGCATCATGCTTACCTTTTTTGCAAAGTGCCTTGCGTCTTCTAAGTCCGACTCGTCAGGGTGACTGACAGCACTCTTTGCCGTTTCAGCCCACGCTCGATGTTCCGGTTTTTTGAGAAGGGCCTCGACAACCTTTGGATCTACCTTCCCACGGCACCCAAAGGTGCCGAGCACCTTTAATTGTGACGCCAGGCTTACGGCATGTTCGATGGCCGTAGTGGCCAATTCCCCGCCGCGGAGCGACCCGTGAGTGGTAAACAGGGCGATCTTCTTGCCCGGGGGGATTTGCTTGATGAAATTTTCAACAGATAGAGGGACGCTATGTGCGTGGACTGGAAAACCGCAGAAGATAATATCATATCCACCCGGATCTTTCACATCGGTAACAGGCAAGATCTCCTTTTTACCCCCTATCGCCCCGTATATTGCCCGCGCTACCTTCTCTGTGTTGCCGGTTTGCGTGAAATAGGTAACCAGTATCTTCATCGTATTCCCCCTGAATCGGATAATTTTCGCATAACTCTATCATGTCCTTGATGATTTTTCAAGCAAAGAAGCTTGGGATACGTAGAAAACGAGAATACCCTAGGTGAGGAATCCTAGCGATTCATGAGGAACGATCACCAGTCGATAAGTAGCGTTTTTTAAATTCGTTGAACTCTAACTCCAACATGGCATGTCGTTGGGTTAGGTCTTTATTTTGTTCTGTTAACCTAGAAATCACCACTGAGAAATGGAAGACGATAAGTAGGAGAAAAACAAAAGCAATCATGACTACCGCCGATAAATAATACAGGCCGGTGATTCTAATAAAAAATTGGGAAAGGAAAAACTTGGGCCATAAACTGAATATGAAAATAGCAATTCCTGTAAAAAGCCAGAGAATGGCATATTCTTCTCGAAGCCTATTCTTCCTGATCAGTTCAAAAGTGATCAAGAGGAAGACGATACTCAACAGTCCAATAATGATTTGAATCTTGATTAACATTATTATCCCTCCTATTCTAAAAGGGGTGCCTTTTTAAAACAATCAACAAAAATCGCCAATAGAACTTTCACCATATAATAGATAGACCTGATTTTCGTAATCGAAGATTCCCCAGAATATCTCTGCTTCATTTTTACGAGAACCTCTGCTATTTTTAATCCGCTTTTGCTTAGCAAAACCAGTACCTCCGGCTCTGGATAGTCTTGTGGATAATAGAAGGCGAATAACCGAATGGCTTTTCGATTGGCGGCTCTAAAGCCTGCGGTTGGGTCTGTTATCTTCTGTTTTATCAAGCAGGAAATCACACCCGAAAGGATATAACTTCCTAATCTCCTCATTATCGATATTTTGTATGCTGAATGAGTAATAAAACGTGAACCGATGACCATGTCCACCTGCTTCTCTTTTAATGATTCAAGTAGCTTAGGAATCTCTTTTGGATCATGCTGCCCATCCCCATCCACCTGTACTACGATATCGTAACCTTTTTCATAGGCGTATTTATAACCCGCCTGCATGGCCCCTCCAATCCCAAGATTAAAAGGAAGATCCAGAACCATTACTCCGCAAGCCTTGGCTTTTTCTGAAGTGAGGTCCGCTGACCCATCATTCACGACCAAGACTTCCGCCGGAGGAAAACGGACTTGAACTTCCTCCACTACCTTCATAATCGATCTTTCCTCATTAAATGCAGGAATGACTATTAAGATTTTTTCTCTGGTTTTCATTAAATTTTTTTTTAC
>MGQS01000007.1:6298-6573 GCA_001797905.1 Deltaproteobacteria bacterium RBG_16_54_11
AGTTGAGTCTTAATTTTGTCTTTCTTCCGAAAATAAGTTCTTTCAATCTCTGACTATGGGTGAGGGTACTGATCTAAATAACCTCCTTATCCCTCAAGAGGATTTTATTATCATACCATTGCCTTTGAATTAATTTTTGTTTTCATAATCTTTCTTTTATTCCCGAGTTTACTCTTTGAAGGCTATTTCCTTCGCTGAAAGCCCGAATCTTGTAAAAAGTCCGTAGATCTCTTTGTTGGAAATTCTCTTTTTCCTTTTCTCCTGGGATCTTTTCT
>MGQS01000007.1:6661-9846 GCA_001797905.1 Deltaproteobacteria bacterium RBG_16_54_11
AAACAGTGCTCCATAGGCCTGATAGAAGTATCTGCCCAATGTGTAAAATAGTCCGTAGATTAACAGGTGGAAAGGAAAATACTTTATAGCCACCGAGATCCGATTTCTCTCTACCAAGAAGACCTTTAATGGGGAGTAGGCACTTGAACTGGCCGAGTGAAGATGGTAAACAATAGCTTTGGGGTTATAGATGCATCTCCATCCGGCAAGCCGTGCCCTCCATCCCATGTCCGTATCATCGGCATAGGCAAAGAAGTCTTCATCAAAAAGGCCGATATCATCAAGCATCTCTTTGCGAAATAGACAAGCACAACCGCTGGCAAAAAAAACCTCTCCTTCCATATTGTATTGATCGGCACGTTCCAGCCGACCGCGACCAATGGAAAGGCCATCTCTGTATATACTGATTCCCGCCGCATCAAGGAGGGTTTCCTTCCCATTTAATAAAATCTTAGAGGCGCTGGCCCCATATCTTTTATCCTTCTCTATTGATCTTTTTAACTCTTTAATGCAATCGGGGTCTAAGCGCGCGTCATTGTTCAATATCATGATGTACCTACCCCGGGACGCCTTTATCCCGATATTATTGCCACCTGCAAAGCCAAGATTCCTCTTATTCAAAATCATTTTAACTTCCGGGAAGTTCATTCTAATAAAATCAACGGACTTATCTGTGGATGCATTATCCACGACAATAATCTCTAAGGGATGATAGCTCTGCGCCTGAAGAGACACTAAACACCCTTCCACACAATGGACACCATTCCAATTAAGAACCACAACACTAATGAGAGGTGATCCTGAAACCCTCATTTTTACATCCCTTTTTATTTTATGAATTAGCCCTATAATAATAGGGATACAAATACAAAATTAGGGAAGAGTATATTCCTTTTCATAAATGCCATATCTAGCAATGGAGAATTCCATTTAAACATGTTCTAATTCGAGCAAATTAAATTTTTTCATTAAAAATTGATTCATTAACGTTTACCTATTAAGAAGCTCCAAAAAGACTAGTTTCCCGCGGAAATTCGTCGCAACATCAAACCCCATAAACTCAGCTAGGTTCCCCGAATTATTCAAAAAAGGGTTAACTCCATAAAATATTCACTTGCTACTTAGTAACTATTGCACACAAGGCATTGCAGATTCTTGTAGACTTTTTTGAATGACACCAAAGCTTATCTAAATATTTTACCCAAAAAATGGGTATAAGCACAGCCCCTCTGATGGCCATATATAAATTATTGTTATTGCCGGAAAAAGCTAAAGCTAAATATTCGGCTATCAGGCTTATTATTGCAGATGTTGGCCCCCTATACAGCTTGACTTCACATGTTGAGAATTCATTAAATAAGTGCAGAAGACCATCTTCTGTTATATTAAAGTAATGCTTGGGATACCCATGATATTGATGGATTAAAGGAACTACACAAAATACCATGCCTCCAGGCTTCAGAATTCTATATATTTCTTTGCAAACTGTTTGTGGCTCGGGGACATGTTCCAATACGGCGTCAATAATTACATAGTCAACGGTATTATCTCCGAAAGGCGTTTTCTTAATATCCGACAGCACATCTACATTAGGAAATGGAAAAATATCGACATTTATTATATCCTCCGTGCAACGTTTGTTTCCTGACCCCAGTTCGACCACAATGGCATCTTTCTTGATGCGTCCTAAAAATTCGTTAAAATAATCTTTGACGACATAATCACAGGTAATAATTTTTCTTCCAATCTCATAAAGCCTTGCTTTTATTGTAGTATTAAAATAAAAAATTTCTTCTTTCTGATGCCTTAGCTCCATTTGTCTTTTATCTGAGCTGCCATTTATAAAATCCACCATTCCGTTTTGCGTAGACAAGACAGCACCACATTTTACACATACAAAATTTGACTCGACCAATTTTAAGTTGGAATTGCAAGATTGACATTCTAATATTCGTATAAGCTTCGGATTAATATCTTTCACTTTTTCTTCTCTTCCTCATAAAATTTTTTTTGACAATTAGCATAGCATAAAAATAAGTTAATTTTATCACTCGTTGGAAGCCGAATGAGTTTTACTCTCAATTGAAAAAAAGGCGCTAAATAAATGTTAAGATATTCATCAAAAAAGTCTAAATTAGATAAACCCATCGCTCCGGCCTTGCGGGCGGTCCCGGCAGCTCGGTTCCGTGAGCCGTCGTTCATGAGCAGGATCAAAGAATCAAACACGAGACTCAGAATATTCTCTATGCCTGAAATTAGCGGCTTCCCGTCAGCGTGTGCCGAAGAAAACCAGGGCGCCTCCTAGCACGCTGTTCCTAATCGTCCCATCCTCCCGATCCACTCCCGCAGCATTTTGAAGGCGAATCGGGGAAGGTCAGAAAGCATCGGATGCCGCCAGATCGTCATAATATTGTGCAGGAGGCGGTATCTCCGAAATTTTCGGTAGAGCCTCAGAATATCATCACGGGATAGTATCTCCGAAAGGATGATCGCTTTTTGATGCGCTACCTCAAAATTTACGTTCAGGCGGCTCCAGTCCATAGCAGGCCCCTCCGAGACGAGCCTCCGCCCTTTTGCCAATTCCCAGACCGGCGTACCGGGAAACGGAGTCAGTGCGTAGACATCGAAGAGTCCCAGATCCACCGATTTGATGAAGCGGAGGGTATCAAGAATCTCTTCTTCGGTTTCGTCCGGCGCGCCAATGATAAAAGAGGCATTCGGCATAATCCCGTTCGCCCGCAGAAGCCGGACTGCTTCCCGATTTTGTTCGATTGATATGCCTTTCCCCTTGAGCAAGGTGAGCACACGCTGATTACCTGACTCAAGCCCCATCTCAACCGAGCCTACACCCATACGCTTCAGCCCCTTAACCACCTCCGCGGTTACGGTGTTTGCCCGCAGTGAACAGGAGAACTTCACCTTGCCGGCGATTCCCCGCTCCTCAAGAAGTTCCACAATCCGAAAAAATCGCTTCCGGTCCGCAACGAAAAGATCGTCGAAGAAGCTGATGAAACGTGCGTCATGGTTTGTGACGAGAAGCTCCACTTCGTCCACCACACGCTCTGCCGAGAAAAAACGGACTTTATCCCAAAAACGGGATGATGCGCAGAAGGCACAGCGGTACGGGCAGCCTCGGGAGGTGAACAGATAGGTGTGAGACGTTATCTCCAGGATATCACGCGCCG
>MGQS01000007.1:9862-10425 GCA_001797905.1 Deltaproteobacteria bacterium RBG_16_54_11
CGGCGTACGGGGTGACGTCAGGCGGATGCTTCCGTCGTCGCCATGATATGCAATACCAGAGATGGAGGCCAGCGCATCGGGAGAAAAACCACCCCGCTCAAGAAAAAGCTTCATTAAATCCACAATTGTCTCTTCCCCCTCCCCGATGCAACCGACCGTCATCTCCGGAGCAAGGGTATGAGGAAGAAGTGATATGTGCACTCCACCGATGAGTACCGCGATTCCCCGCTGCCTGGCCAGCGCCGCGTGGCGAACGGCCCGGCCATAGTTCTGGCTAACAGCGGAGATCCCGACCACGTCGGGACGAAACTGCTCAAGAACCTCATCAATCTCGGAGTTAACGACCCGGAAGGAAAACGCATCTTCGCCAAAGGCGGCCCTGAGGGACGCCACCAGGTAGCCGATCCCCAGGTTCGGGTAGCGGGTTTCCACCTCGGACAGGGGATCTAGGGCGTTAATCCAGAGGAACCTGATCACTAGCGCTCTTCCCTCAACTTCCCTTGGCCAGAAGGCAGAGGATTCCCAGGGTTATGAGCACCAGGCCACCCCACTGCAGCGGCGAC
>MGQS01000007.1:10436-10904 GCA_001797905.1 Deltaproteobacteria bacterium RBG_16_54_11
GTAGAGCCACCAGGAGCAAAACGGCAGGATAAGGTACAGGAACGCGCCGGCAAAGCCAAAAGCGTATCCCAGGTTGACCCGCGAAAGTACCACAAGCCAGAGGAGGAAATTCATCCCCTGGAGAGCAACGCCTACAAGTAGATAGGGAGAGGTAAAGGCCGCCTTTAGAAAAAGGGCGGGGGTGCCCCAATGCACAGCAACCCCCGTCACCCCCTTCTTGAGGATAAGCTGGCTCACCACCGTTGTGGCAGAAAAGATGAAGATGAGGAGGATCGTTTTCATGGCGTTCCGCCAGTGCTGCCATCTTTATCGGCAACACAGAGATAATGCAGACTGACCGGCCAGAGCACAAAGGGCAGACTGTGGGCAGCAATCACAGAAAACCCTAATGAGTGCAGGGCCCGTCGAATCTTTCCCGGCGTCCACTGCATCACGTGTCCCGGATCGTAAAACGCCTCCCGTATCATC
>MGQS01000007.1:10928-30720 GCA_001797905.1 Deltaproteobacteria bacterium RBG_16_54_11
GCGCAATCTTGAACATGGCATCGTTCGGGAAGATGATGATCACCCGCCCTGCCGGCCGCAGTACCCGCCTGATCTCCGCCAGGGCCCATTCCGGTTCCGTCAGATGCTCGATGACCTCCAAAAAAAGCACGCAATCAACGGACATATCGGCAATGGGAAGCTGGTAGACATCCCCGGGGATGATCGGTAGGCCCTGTTGCCTGCATATCTCGATATTCTCGGATTCGGCATCGATACCGCTAATCTGTTTCCCCGGGAATGCTCCCAGCAGCTTCTCAAGGGTGATCCCTTCACCGCAGCCGACATCGAGGATCGTCCCTCCCCTGACATAACGGAAAGCGGATCGGTCTCGATAATCCCAGTAGGTAGTGCCGATTCCCCCTTGGGCATAATGCTCCCGCTGGTAGATCATTCCTTTCTTGTTGAGTCCGACATCAACCGGCATCGAGGAACCCCCTGAGAGTAGGTTTGTATGTGCCCAAAAATCGTCGCATATCTCCGGGCGAAAGGCGCTGCGCCGCCATTACCTTATTGAAGAGATTGAAGATAGCAATACCCATAAAGATCCATATAGTTTGCCTGACAAATTCCGTTTTAACAATTAAAAATTTCGATAGATTACCTCGTAGATAATAATAAAATGTCTTTCATCTTTTTGATATCTATAAAACTCCTCTAGATCTGGCCCCTTGATAGAGGGGATAAAGTCCGGGTTCGGCTCATGGGTATTTTGATTGATCAGGATAAATAGAACCCCTCTCTGTTTCGCATAATTTATGATTTCTTCATAGGATTTGCCCGGACCCTCAGCCGTCGGGATTCCGGAAGGTAATGGAATAAACTCACGGTCTGCATAAAAAGCCTCGATGGGGCTATTGCTCATAATGATGGCATTCTTGGTTGTGTTCTTCTTTAACCAAAGGCCCATCTCTTTCTGATAGGCACGATGTGATCGTTCCGGCATGAAACTCTGCGGCAATTGAATTAGAAGGGCGAGGACGATCAACCAGAAGACTCCCTCTTCAGGTCTCAACGTGCTGAATTTCCCTAATCTCCTCTTAATCTCAAAAACCCCCGCACCGGCCCAAAAGAGAGCAAGAGGGATCACAGGAACTGAAAAACGGAGAAAGGATGGCGTAAAAGTAGATAGAGAAAGTAGATGAAAGAGAACTAGAGAGGCTATGAACAACTCATAGGGGATGATCTTCTGTCTAACCCTGATCAACCCAAAAAGCAAAAATAGCCACAACGAAAAGTGGTAGGCCATCAAATAGCGATAGATCACAAAAGGGAGATGTTGAACAACGTTTTTGGTGGTTACTAGAATTGTAGAGTTACTTTCCCCAGGTTTTTCTTGCTCAACGCCTTTTGAGGAATCAGCCTCATCTACACCCTTTTTTGAAAATTGAGCTTGTACTCCCACAGCCTTTCTACTAATCAACCACTGACCTGTTTCTTGATGGATGCGGATGACGTAAGGAATCACAAACATAAAAAGACTCAAGATCAGAACCCCCATGAGAACGAATTTTTTTAACCACTTCTTTTTTAAAACGCCTTTTACGACGATCCAGCCCAGGTACACCAAGACATAGCCAATCCCCTCGGGCCTTGTAAGATAGGCCAAGCCAAGGAAAGATCCTGATAAGGCCATCCTCCATACGTTTTCCCTCTTCAGCCCTGTCCAGAAAAAATAAACAGATAAAACGAGTAGGCCCCAATAGGTCGCTTCGCTAAGAAGCATGCCTGAATAGGTCACCAAATAAGGATGAAAAGTATAGAAAAGAGCGGTGAACGCAGCCTCCTTTTGACCAATAGCCCCTTTTACTAAATAATATAGGGGGATCAGGGTGAAGGTGCCCCACAACAGTGAAATAAGCCTTCCAGCAATTTCTACATGCGTTGAATCGGGAGCGATTAATGAAATGAGCAAGGGATAGAGAGGATGTAATGCCCACGATAAGCCTTGAGCAAAGTCGCCCTTTAAAAAATCCCGTGCCATAAAGCCATAGCCGGCGCTATCCATCGCGATTCCTTTGGCCATTAAGACAGCGTACAGCCTTAGCCCAAAAGCGATCCCAAGGAGCAGTACGATGAGTTGTTTTTCTTTTAAATTCTTTAAAGTGCGGATAAGTTTTTCGATCATTTGTTCATTTTTTTTGATAATCAATATCTTGATCTTTCCTTAATCTCAGTTGCTATAAAAAGGTCGATAAATAATGCTATATTTATAGAAATGATCTTTTTCGCCAATTCCAAAATGGTAGTTTCTGTTGGATTACCCAAATTAAAAGGGCTGAGGAAACCATCTACCGCAATTCGTGCCGTAGCTCCCCTCTAAATTATAATGATCTCCTCTTATATCTGGTATAATTACTCTTTGGGCATCTATTATTTTTCATGCTACGATTCTACATTGCTGGCGGCTAAAATGGAATCTTACCCAAGGCATTGGAGGGGGGCAGTAGATTCCACCACATTCGTTAATAATAATGGTACCTTTTGTTCTATAAATAGGCCATATGGCTTTCTTCTTCCCCTTGCTCGATATGGTTACTCCATAGACCACCTTCATGCCTACTTCCCGATGCAGAATCGGGAAAAGACCATCTCCAAGACCTCCTCAGGTGTCGTCACTCCCACAATCTCCCCGAGGTGATTGAGGACCTGCCGGATCTCGATAGCGGTGAGGTCCCACGGTATCTCCCGCCTCCTGCCCTCCAAGGCCTCTTCAAGCAGGCCTTTCGCCTTTTCCAGCACCCTTTTGTGCCGCAAATTGACGGGAACCAGGTCTCCTCCCCCTCTCTTTGTCCCCCCCTGGACCACGGCCCCCACTATCCCTCTTTTCAGCTCCTCGATCCCGTCTCCCCGCAGGGCGGATAGGGGATAGAGATCCTTTATCCCCGTTTCCTCCTTTACCTCCTCCGCCTCAATGCAGGGAGGGAGGTCTATCTTGTTAAGAACGAGGATGGTCCGCTTCCCCTGCACCTCACGAAAGATACGTCTATCCTCATCATCCAGAAGGCGGCTCCTGTCCACCACGAGGATGATGAGATGGGCCTCGGACAACTTTCCCCTGGCGAGCCTGATCCCTTCCCGCTCCACCTCATTCCGTGGCTCCCGCAATCCCGCCATATCCATAAGCCTGATAAGAACCCCCGATAGGTTAACGGCCTCTTCAATAACATCGGTGGTGGTGCCGGGGACGGCTGTGACGATGGCTCGCTCCCTCTCCAGCAATTGGTTCAAGAGGGACGATTTGCCAACGTTAGTCTTTCCCACTATGGCCGCTTTCACCCCATCCCGGTAGATCTCTCCGTCCTCATAGGCGCCGATCAATCCCTCTACTTGAGCAAGGGTGTGATGAAGCACCTCCACGACCCCTTTCGTAGAGGGTGAATCGATATCCTCCTCAGGGAAATCTATATACGCCTCGATGGTGACGAGGGCGCCCAAGAGTTCCTCATGCAGTACCGCAACCTCCTGGGTAAGCCTCCCCCGAAGCTGTTCCTCGGCCAGCCGAAGCCCCTCATCGGTCTTGGCCTGGATAATATCCAGGACTGCCTCGGCCTGCGCGAGGTCTATCCTCCCCGAGAGAAAGGCCCGCTTGGTGAACTCACCGGGCAGGGCCTCCCTGGCGCCCCCTTGTAAAACCACCTCGAGGACCCGCCGGAGGACACCAAATCCCCCATGGCAGTTGATCTCGACCACGTCTTCCCTGGTATAGGTCTTGGGAGCGGCCATAAAGGTGAGGAGGACCTCATCGATGGTCCTCTCTTGTGCGGGATCAACGATCTCCCCGTAGCGGATGTGGTGCGAGGTGAGGGCTCTCGGTCCGCTCCTCGGCCGGAAGATCCTCTCCGCGATCCGCTTGGCCTGCGGACCGCTCAGCCGCACAATGCCGATGCCGCTTTCTCCATAAGGAGTGGCTATGGCGGCAATGGTGTCATGCTCATTTCCCTGCAACGCCATGTTCACAGAAACTCTCTCAGGGGATATATATAGGTAATTTGAAGGTTCAAACGCCCTTTCAGTCCGGCGTGAATAGGCAAAGGCGCTTTAGGCATTTCTATAAAACGGGATGTGCGTGGCAAAACCCCTGTTTGCATCGGTGTTTCACGTGGAACATCCTTTTACGATCCCCTTCTGCGGGGGATTATCTTGATACTTCTCATGCCCCCCTCCCCCTCACTCCTGGTCTCTATCTCGCGATCATGTTTCAGGGCGAGGTGTACGATCCTCCTGTCACTGGCGCTCATGGGCTGCAAGCTGACGGCCCTCCCCGTGCTCTTGGCCTTCTCCCCCATGTGCCGTGATAGTCGTTCAAGGTTTTCCCTCCTCCTCTCGCGATATCTCTCGGTATCTATCACTATCACCTTCTTCTCGCCCAGCTGCTTTCCCACAATCCTTCCCACGATATACTGGATGGCATCCAAGGTCTGCCCATGTCGGCCAATCAGCAACCCACTTCCATCACCCTTGATGTTCAGATAGATCGATCCCTCTTCCACCCGTGCCTCCACCTGGGAGGGGACAGCAATGCCCGCAATGATCCTCTCCAAGACCGTTTTTGCATAGGTGAGGGCATCATTGACCACCTCCTGAGCCCCCTGCCCTTTCTCCTGCTCTGGCTGCACCCCTTTTAAGCTCGCCCTCACCTTTACCCGCTTGTTTCCCATCAACCCGAAAATGCCACGGGATTTCTCTTCGATGACCTCAAACTCCAGTTCTTCTCTCTTCTTCCCAAGTTCCTCACATATCTTTTCCATGGCTTCTTCGACGCTCTTGGCCTCTTTCTCTATTGGCATCTTCGTGCCTCCTTACTTCTTCTTGTTGATGTAAAATTGGTGTCCGATAGCCAAGACATTGGTGATCAGCCAGTAGAGGACCAGTCCAGAGGGGAAGCTCAGAAAGATAAAGGTAAAGAAGATAGGCATGAAAGACATCATCTTCATCTGGGTAGGGTCTGCGGACACGGTGGTCATCTTTTGCTGCAAAAACATGGTGGCTCCCATCAGCAGCGGGGTGATATAGGTGGGGTCTTTGTCAGCGAGGTCCCTGATCCATAAGATAAAGGGGGCCTGCCTGAGCTCGATAGCGTTCGGCAATGCCTGATATAGGGCAAAAAAGACCGGCATCTGCAGGAGCAGGGGGAGGCATCCGCCGAGGGGATTCACCTTGCGCCTCTTGTAAAGCTCCATGATCTCCCGGTTGAGTGCTTGCTTATCATCCTTATACTTCTGCTGAAGCCTCTTGACCTCCGGCTGCAACTGCTGCATCACCTTCATCTGCTCCTGGCTCTTGTGGGTCAGGGGGGTGAAGACGACCTTGAGGACGATGGCCAGGATGATGATATCGAGGCCGTAGTTCCCCGTAAAGGTGTTGGTGAAGTTAAGGACCTTCAGGATGGGGATGGCGAGAAGGTTCAGCCAGCCGAAGCTGGCAGCCTTCTTGGCCGTTGGGGTGACCTGCGAGAGGAGGTGAGAGACCTTCGGCCCCAGGAAGAGGGTGTATGCAAGCCTCCAGTTATTCCCGGAGCTCAACTCCAGGGGGGTGAGCTGGGTGCTGTGGATGACGTCCTCCGGGGTACGTCTCATCGCCAGACTAGTCCCCTTCGTGGACGGATGGATCAGGGTGATGAAATAGTCTTCTTCCATGCCAAACCAATCCACCTTCTGGACGATTGTTTCCTCTCCCCCTATCTTCTTCGGTTTGATCTTCTTGAAGACGCCGTCAGCATAGTAGATGGGACCAAAGAATCCGTAACTCTTATTTGTTTTGGGAATTGCCGCTGCCCATCCCAGCTCCAGCGTGTCTTTGCCTGCATCTCGGCTGGCAGGGTTGGAGATCATAAGCTCCATGTCCATTCGATAGGTATCAGCGTAAAAGGTAAACCGCTTGTCAATCTGCTCCCCGCGTGGGGATCTCCAGCGCAAGGTGAGGGTTTTGGTCTCCCCCTGGTGAGTCAAGCTAATCCCGTCAGAAGAGGGGGCAAAGGGTATCCCCTCGTCATATCCAATGCCTCCCTTTGGGAACGAGATCCCCAGAGGCAAATCGGCCAGAGCCGTTGTGTTCACGATTTCGACAGGCTGCGGTGGGGTCTCCTCCATCTTTTTCCCCTTAAAACCGAAGACCCCCTTCACAAGATACTCAAGATTTTGCACAAACTTGCCCAGGGGATGCATCGGGACTTTATCCATATAGTGCTTTAACTTCCAGCTTTTAAGCCTCCCCCCATAGGTGGTAAAGGTAGCGCTGTACAAGGGGGTGTCGATGACGACATCATGGTATGCCATCCCCTCTTTCAATCGTCGCTGCCCGGTGACAACGAGCGGCAATTGCTCCACCTGCTGAGCCTTTTCCCCGCCCTTGTCCGCTACCGCTACCTCCTTGCTCGCAGGGATCTCCTTCGGTGCCTGCTTGATAAAGAAGAGCTGGTAGAGCACCATCAAGAGCACAGACAGTGTCAAGGCGATGATCAATCGCGTGTTCATTATACCGACCTCCTAACGTATCTGGGGTGCCGAAGGGCTATCGTACGGGATCGTAACCACCAGGGTGTAAGGGATGACATCTGAGAATTCTTTTGGCTGAGAGAAGGATACCGCGCCACACGCCATAAACCCTGATGGCCTCGATAGCATAACTGGAACACGATGGGTAGAACCGACACGTGGGACCAAAGAGGGGGGAAACAATGATTTTATACGCCGTGATGATCCCTATAACCGCATCCCTCCATATGGTACGCTTACAGGGAAGCACTTCCACTCCTCTGATTATCCTCCCCGCGAAGCTTCAAGAGGGCGCTCAGCTCATCTACCACATGGTCATACGGTAAGTCTTCAGCCCCCTTCTTGCCGACGATCACGTAGTCAGTGGAGGGGGGTAGCCTATCCTTGTTCTTCCGGAAGAATTCCCTCATCATTCTTTTTACCCTGTTTCTCTCTACGGCCCCCCCCAACCTTTTGCTGGCGACCGCTCCCACTCGGGAAAATCCCCGATCATTCTTTCTCATGATGATCAGGAAATTTTTTGTGTGCCTCCTGATGCCCTCATGGGCAATGGTTTCAAAATCTCTCTTTCTTCTCAATCGTTCTTCTCTTCGCAGCCTCTCATCTCTTGTTTGTCGCGGCATGGCTTATACCGTCAGCCGTTTCCTCCCTTTGGCCCTTCTGCGCTTCAATACCAGCCTTCCCCCCTTGGTACTCATCCGCTGCAAAAATCCATGTGTCCTCTTTCGGCTGATCGTACTTGGTTGATAGGTTCTCTTCATTTAATTATCCGTAGACCTCCGCAGTCAAAAGATTTTTAAGTATTTTATTAAATCATAGCATCACCTCATTTGTCAAGCGTCGCCTCCAGGGCCCACGAGATCATCAAGCAAGAGTGTGAGAGGGTTTACTTACCCGCCTAGAGACAGAAAATGTCACTTGACAAAGGGGAGGGGTTCATATAAGACATCCCATTGTGAAGTCTGGCACTTATTGCATAGAAGGGGTGGGAAAGCTCTGGCAAGAAGCCTTGCATCATAAAGGCAGCAATAATAAGTAAGAAAGAAAAGGAGGGTGAACGATGGCGTACGATGCTACCAAGATGTCTGACTGGCAGATTGCCGAGGATTCAGAGAAGAACATGCCGACACCCGAGGCGTGGCGAGAGAGGTTGAGCCTACAAAAGGATGAGATCATCCCCTACGGAAGGCTTTGCAAGCTCGATTTTATGAAGATCATCGAGCGTCTCAAGAAAAAGCCGGATGGCAAGTACATTGAGGTAACCGCGATTACCCCGACGCCTTTAGGCGAGGGGAAAAGCACCACGTCGTGTGGTCTCATGGAGGGTTTGGGCAAACGGGGCAAGAACGTCGGCGGCTGTCTGCGCCAACCCTCAGGCGGTCCCACCATGAATATCAAGGGAACCGCTGCGGGCGGCGGCAATGCCCTGCTCATCCCCATGACCGAATTCTCCATGGGGCTCACCGGCGACATCAACGACATCATGAATGCCCACAATCTGGCGATGGTGGCCCTGACCGCCAGGATGCAGCACGAACGCAATTACGACGACGAGGAGCTAAAGAAGCGCACCGGGATGCGCCGCCTGGATGTCGATCCCACCAGGGTGGAGATGGGATGGATCTTGGACTTCTGCGCCCAGAGCCTCAGAAACATCATCATAGGCATTGGCGGCCGCATGGACGGCTTTTTGATGCAGTCCAAATTCGGCATCGCCGTGAGTTCAGAGCTCATGGCCATGCTCTCCATCGTCACGGATCTGGCTGATCTGCGCGCCAGGATGGATCAGATTACCGTTGCCTTCGATAAAAAGGGCAATCCCGTCACCACCGGCGACCTGGAGGTGGGAGGGGCCATGACCGCCTGGATGCGCAACACCATCAACCCCACCCTCTGTAGCACGGTGGAGTACCAGCCCTGCTTGGTGCATGCCGGCCCCTTTGCCAACATTGCCGTGGGCCAGTCCTCTATCATCGGCGATCGTATCGCCCTCAAGATGTTTGATTACCATGTCACTGAGAGCGGTTTCGCCGCGGACATCGGCTTTGAGAAGTTCTGGAACGTCAAGTGCCGCTTCAGCGGCCTCAAGCCGCACGTGTCGGTGCTCACCACCACCATCAGGGCCCTTAAGATGCACGGCGGCGGCCCCAAGGTGGTGGCCGGTCTGCCCCTGCCCGATTCCTACACCAAGGAAGATCTGAAACTCCTGGAGAAGGGTATTCCCAACATGCTGCACCACATCAATACCATCAGGACATCGGGTATGAATCCGGTAGTATGCATCAATGCCTTCCACACCGATACGAAGGATGAGATCGCCCTGGTCCGTAAGGCAGCCGAGAAGGCCGGGGCCCGCTGCGCAGTCAGCGAGCACTGGCTCAAGGGTGGTGATGGCGCCCTGGAGCTGGCCGATGCAGTGATGGAGGCATGCGAGGAGAAAAGCGACTTCAAGTTCCTGTATCCTATGGATATGAAGCTGAGAGAACGGGTTGATAAAATTGCCAAGGTGGTCTATGGGGCTGATGGCGTGTCGTGGACCCCCGATGCCGAGGCCAAGGCTAAGGCGTTCGAGAAAGATCCCAAGTATGATGAATACGCCACCATGATGGTGAAGACCCACCTGAGTCTGACGCACGATCCAACCCTGAAAGGTGTCCCCAAGGGATGGACCCTTCCTATCCGCGACGTATTGATCTATTCCGGGTCGAAGTTCCTCTGTCCGTGTGCCGGGACCATCAGCCTGATGCCCGGTACCTCCTCTAGCCCTGCCTTCCGCAAGGTCGATGTGGATGTAAAAACTGGATTGGTGAAGGGGCTTTTCTAGGGTCCACGGGCTTAGTCTTAAACTTCAGGCCAGGCATGATATGCCTGGCCTTTTTTGTGCCCTCATCAGAAAGGTATCGCACCGGCACTCTTTATCAGCGTTATCGGTTCTTTCCGAGATGTATATCGCCTCTCCCTCAGGATGATTGTCCGGAAAAAAGTGGTGAAAAAGGGTAATGAGTCCTATAAAGATTAAGTTATTGTACTGTTTTTATTACAGATACCCATAACCTCCTCTTTGCGGGGGAACCTGCCGCAGTTGAACTTCCCCTCCGGGCAGTACCCTAAGCGCTCGCACTTTGCACCGCCCTTCTCAAAGACAGGGGGTAACTTCTCGCGACATACCTCCAGCATCGTATTGGCCAACGCCCGGATCTCCCACTGGGCCCGTTGGCAGCACCGCTGGGCGAAGAAATGCAACAACTCCCTGCAGTTCATGGTGAGCACGATCTTGGTCTCCACGGCCTGGGGTAGGACGAAGCGCGCATCCTCATGAGCCCGCTCCCCAACCACACCCTTTTCACCGAACCGAGCCAAGAGATTCTGATAACTCCGCTGGATTGCATCCATGCACCGCTCAAACTCCGTTCGCAAGGCCTCATCACCGGCAATGGAGGGAGGGCAGATGTAGCCAAAGTCCCTCATGTCCACGTACCGCTGACTCTGCTGGGAGTACGAGGCCATCCGATATCTCACCAACTGGTGGGATAAGGCTCTGGAGACCCCCTCGATGGCAAAGGTGAACTTCACATGCTCCAGGGGGCTGTCATGGCCGGAACGCATCATCTCCCTGATAAAGGCGGCTTTGCGCTCCTCGCTCCCATCCTCCTCCCACATATCCCCTGCCCACCGGGATGCATAGCACTGACGATAGGCTACATAGAGCAGGGACAGTGGGTCTTCGCTGATCTCAAGAAGTTTTACCTGTAACCCCACCAGTGGCATCCCTTCCCCTTTCCGGCACCATGGTAACCCATTTAAAAAAACACTGCAAAGGTTTTGTAAACGGTCAGCTCACAAATAACTGCTGCCTGCCGAACGTTTTCTTCAGGGACTTGCATGCCCCCTATAAAGCTTGTATCTTGGTAAGCAATGAACAGCATCGTGGTGACGGGGATAGGGGTCGTCAGCCCCATCGGGATCGGGAAGGAAGAATTCTGGCGGAACTGTGTAGCGGGTCGATCCGGCATCAGGCCCATCCAGGGTTTTGCGGTGGACCACCTCCGTTCAAGACTGGGGTATCAGGTCGAGGACCCCGATTACCATCGTTATATCAAACCAGCCAATCTGCGCCGCATGGACCGCATCAGTCGAATGGTGGCGGCCTCGGTGAAGCTCGCTATCCAAGATGCTGGCCTGCAGATGGAAGAGGAAAATCCCGAGCGCGTAGGGATCATGATCGGGACGGGGCTGGGTAGCTCCAAGACGGTGGACCTCTTCTTCCGGGACCTGGTACGCAGCGGCCCCCATGAGGTAGCGCCCCTCCTGTTTCAGACCTCGGTACCCAACGCCATCTGCAGCCACGCCTCCATCGAGTTCGGGATCAAGGGGATCAATACCACCTTCTCCCATAAAGAGGTCTCTGCGGAGAGCGCCATCGTCCACGCCTTCAATGCCCTGCGCCGCGGGAAGGCCGAGGTCATCTTCGCCGGCGGGGGCGACGAGATCAGCGAACCCCTCTATACTGTGTACGCCACCATGGGCACCCTCTCGCCCCAACGATCTCCCTATCCCGAGGGCATGAGGCCCTTCGATCGCACCAGAAACGGGTTCGTCCTGGGCGAGGGCGGCGGCATCTTGGTCATGGAGACCCTCGACCATGCGCGCGGACGCGGGGCCTTGCCCTATGCGGAGGTGGTTGGGTATGGGATGGTGGGATGCAACGATGGGGTATGGAGCTACGAGGCAGACGGCTCTTCCATGGCCAAGGCCATTTCTCTGGCGATGGGAGATTGCCCCCGGGTGGATTATATCTGCGCTGCGGCCAACTCCACCCAGCCCTTGGATCGGGCCGAGACCAGGGCCATTAGAGGGGCATTGGGCAAGAAGGCCGAGGAGATTTCCATTAGTGCTGTCAAGTCGATGATCGGGGAATTCGACGCTTCAGGGGGGATACGGGGGTGCGCTACGGTCCTTGCCGTCAAGCAAGGGATTGTCCCCCCGACAATCAACTGCCGCGAGCCCGACCCCGCGTGCGACCTGGACTATACCACCCACGGTGCTACCAAGAAAGAGATAGGGTTCGCCCTGCTCAACGGCTTTGCCAACGGAGGGGCTCATATCTGCATCCTCTTCAAGGAGGTCTCCTAGGCAATTCCCGCCGCGCAGTGTACCTTTGTAATCTTTCTCTCTTTCAAAATCCTTCCTCATACTTCACGATAAACAGCGATATATCTCCCGCAGGACCTCCGCGGCACCCTGGGCCAAGAGCTCCTCGGCCAATTGCTCTCCCACTGCCTCAGGATCATCTCCGTGGGCCTCGGCGCGAAAGAGCTGGGAGCCGTCAAGACTGGCCACCAATCCCCGCAAGTGGAGCCTCCCTCCTCCCACCTCACCATAGGCGGCAATGGGTACCTGACACCCACCCTCCAGCCTGCGCAGACAGGCCCTCTCCCCCTTCACGGCCATGGTGCTCTCCCGGTGGCTCAGAAAGGCGATCAGCTCGTTAATCCCCCCCTCCTCGCGGCATTCGATGCCCAGGGCTCCCTGGCCGACTGCCGGAAGCATAGCGTCGAGGGGGAGAAATTCGGTAACCCTCTCCTCCAGACCCATCCTGCGGACCCCGGCAGCTGCCACAATAACCGCATCGAGGTCCTCGGTCTCCAACCGCCTGATCCTGGTGTCCAGATTCCCCCGCAGGGGGATGATCTCCCAGCGCGGGTTGATCCGCAGAAGCTGCGCCTTTCTCCTGAGCGAGGAGGTCCCGATCCTGGCTCTGCTGGGAAGCTGCTCCAGCCTCTGCCCTCCGCGGGAGATCAGCACATCCCGTGGGTCCTCTCGCTCGGTAATGGCCCCCAGGTGCAGGCCCGATGGGAGATCGGAGGGGACATCCTTCATGCTGTGCACAGCCAGATCTATCTCCCCGCGCAAGAGGGCCTCTTCTATCTCCTTGACAAAAAGCCCTTTCCCCCCCACCTGGGCCAAGGGCACATCCGTGATCTTGTCCCCTGCGGTCTTGATGCGGACCACCTCTATATGAAGGCCCGGATGCTTTTCTGCGATCCTCTTCCGCACCCATGCGCTCTGTTGCAGGGCCAGCTTGCTGCCCCGCGTGCCGATCTTGATCCGCTTCACAGCTCTGCCCCGAGGGGGTTCCCCCGCTCCTTGAGATAGTCCTCAACGGTCTGGCATGTCTCCTGCACCCACAGGGGAGAGCCGAAGACCTCGTGCCTGAAGGCCGTGACCCCTATCTTTAAGAAATGCCGCATGATTCAATCTTTAATAATCACAAGATCCCCTGTTTGTCAAAGGGAAAGGTGTATATCAAGATCTTTATTGTTTAATATACTCTCTACCCCTTGGCTCGCTTTTTGCGGCCATCTTTGCTACGATGTGGCCACAATCATTAACCGGAGGCAGAAGAGATGAAGGCAAGGATACGATTGCAGCTTATCACCCCGGCGGTGGAGGATAATGCCCCCATCCCCAACCTCTCCCTCGCCACGGTGGCTGCCCTCACCCCCCCTGATGTCCGGATCTCCTTCAACGACGACCTCATCCATCCTATAGACCTGGATGGCAACCTGAAGGGAGTGGACCTGGTGGGGATTTCCTGTTCCACCAAGACCGCCCTCCGGGCCTATGAGATCGCCCGGGCCTACCGCGAGCAAGGGGTTCCCGTGGTCCTGGGGGGGGTCCACCCCACGGTTGTCCCTGACGAGGCCTTGGAACACTGCGATGCCGTGGTGGTAGGGGAGGCAGAGGAGAGCTGGCCCCGCCTCATCAGGGATTTCCAAAGAGGGGACCTCGAGCGGATCTACCAACAGGACGGGTTCACCCCGCCGGCGGAGATCCCTCGGGCCCGCCGCGACATCTATCATTCCAAAGACTACTTCCCTATCGATTCCGTGCAGGCCACCCGGGGTTGCCCCTACCTGTGTGAATTCTGCTCGGTGAGGAGATTTTTCGGCGGGACCTATCGCTACCGTCCCCTCGAGGCAGTCATCGCGGAGATCCGTTCCCTGCGGCATAAAGTGATTATGTTCGCCGATGACAACATCGTGGGCCACCCCCGCTACTCGCGAGACTTGCTCGAGGCCCTCGTCCCTTTGCGCAAATGGTGGATCGCGCAGGCCTCCTTGGCCGGCCTAGAGGATGAAGAAAAGATCAAGCTCATGGCGCAAAGCGGCTGCAAGGGAGTGCTCATCGGCTTTGAGTCCATCTCCGAGGAAAATATCAAATCCGCACGAAAGTATCAGAATCGCCCGGCTGATTACCTGAAGATCATCCATGCCCTGCATCGCCACGGCATCGCCGTCTGGGCCTCCTTTATGTTCGGCCTTGACCACGACGACAAGGGGATCTTTGAACGGACGGTGCGCTTCGCCATCGAGGCCAAGTTTTTCTCCGTGGTCTTCGCCATCCTCACCCCCTACCCAGGCACAGCCCTTTACGAACGGCTCAAGCAAGAGGGAAGGCTGTTTGACGAGCGATGGTGGCATATGGAGGACCAGGCGGCTCACGCCCCCCACTTCCACCCCCTCGGGATGACGAGGGAGGAGCTCCGCCAAGGATGGGAATGGGCCTGGCGGGAGTACTATTCTTATGCTGCTATCCTCAAGAGATTCCAGTGGGAGTATCCCCCTACCCTGGTCAACAAGGCCATCTACTTCCCCTTCAACCTCATTCTGCGTCGTTTTGTCCGAAAAAAGATCCTGGGCGGAGAGCGGCTCAGGTGGACAAAACTCCCTTGGCGCAGTAGCAGGACTAAAAAATAAGTGGCCTCCCTTTTTTAGTGTCTGTCTTTTCCATACAACGGCAGAGTGGACGACTCTGCACCGTGCAAAGACTTGACTTCACCGAGGGCGGTGTGTTAGCAATGGATACATGGAGTTAGGAGGATAAGAGATTGAAAAAGATATGGGCGGTGATCTTTCTCCTTTCCCTCCTGATGCTCGGATGTACAGGAGGAGGCAGCAGCGGCGTGCAGGGGTTCCTCCCCTCTTCTGCCAAGGCGCAGGGGATCAAAATCAAAAAAGATGGTGAGGCACGGATCTACGAGGGGAAAAAGCTCTTCGACTACATGGACGGGGGCGCGGAGCTCTATTACGAATATGGCTTTGAGCAGGCATGTGTACAGCGGTATAAGGCCAAACAGGGGGAGGTTACCGTGGAGATCTATCAGATGGATACCTCGGCCCATGCCTACGGGGTCTACACCTTCGACACCCAGGGGGAGCACCCCCCTATAGGGCAGGATGCCACCTATGCGCGGGGGCTTCTGGCCTTTTGGAAGGGGAGGTATGCCGTGCGGGCCTTTTCCGAGAACGAGAAGTTCAAGGATATCCTCCTGGCCTTGGGGCAGGCCATCACCAAGAAGATCCCCCAGGAGGGAGAACGGCCTGCTATCCTAGCCTTCCCCCCCCCCCAGTGGGTGGTAGACGATTCCCTGCTCTTTTTCCGAGGACAGATCGCCCTCAACAACGGCTACTTCCTCTCCCACCAGGACGTCCTCTTCCTGAGTAAGGGCGCCGAAGGAATCACCTTTCTCTACAAACCGGAGGCACAACCCCTCAGGGTCATCATGGTGCGCTATGCAGGCCGTCAGCAGGCCACGGAGGCCTTTAAATCCCTCCGGGCATCCGAGGTCATCAAGAAGGGCTCTGTGAAAGAAGGGCTCTTTCTGGGCAGGAGCAGGAAGGGATACGGAGGGGCTTTGCTGTCGGAGGATCTCGTAGTCCTGGTCCTCGACGGGAAAACCCGTGAGCTCGTGACGAGGGCCTTGCGGTCCCTGCCATACAGGGGGGGTCAAGGATGAGGCGTGTGACCACGGGTATCGCGCTGGGCGCAGCAGCCGGTGTGATCGGGATCTTGGTCTATGAACTGATTGATCAACAAATCGTTGGGTGGTTGACCACCGGCGTCCTCCTCGGGATCGCCGCTCACTTTCCTCGCCGAGCCGAAGGAAGGTGGCTCTGGTGGGGGATGCTGGGCGGAGGTCTCATCTTGGCCAGCTGGCTCGTGGGAAGTGTGGTACAATATCCTATCTTGCTCGCCTGGCCCCTGCTCGGGGCGGTCTTCGGCTTCCTCGCTCCCCCCAACGGGCTAGGGTGGAGGATCGGCGGGGGCGCCATCGGCCTCATGGCCGGCCTCTTCGGGATGGGCATCCTGCCCCTGATCACCCTTGTCCTCTTACCTGCCCTCGGGCTTCCCACCACCTTTGACTACGATATGGACGTTCTCGGATTGGTGGTGGCCGGGGCCTTTATCGGTGGGACGACAGCCTGGCTGAAGGGAGATGAGGGGAAGGTCGCTAAAAAAAGCAAAAGGAGATTTACCTCGCGTGGAAAAAAGAGATAACAAAGAGCTATCCCGCCGGGATTTCATCAAATTGGCCGTGGGCGGTACGGTGGCCCTATCGACCCTGGGATCTGGATGCCTCCGAGGGGCTCAAGGGCCCCGATCGGGGATCCCGAATCCCTTTATGCAGGGGGGCAAGCCCCTGGTGGTCTCGGTCCAGGGCAAGGATCCGGAGCGGATGCTCCGCGCTGCCCTGGAGGCCATCGGTAGCCTCCAGCCCCTGGTAGGCGGGGGCACAGAGGCCCTCATCAAACCCAACTTCATCTTCCGCCAACCCTATCCCATCACCACCGATCCGGAGATGATCTTCCTCGTGGCCCGCCTCCTGCGAGAGGCAGGGACCCCAAGGGTCGAGGTCTTTGACGCCCCGGGGACCTACCTCATAGGGACGGAACGGGAGACCTTCGACTTCAACAACATCGTCCGCAGGGGGCGAGAGCAAGGGATTGCAGTCACCATGGGCGACGCCGGCCGCCGCCGGGAATATGTGAAGACCAGAAAAGCAGGTTGGCGGGCCTATCCCGAGATCATCGTGCACAAGAAGGTCCATCAAGCCCCGATCATCGTCAACATGCCCTGCTTGAAGAGGCACCACTCTTCCTTTCTCACCTGCGCCCTGAAGAACCAGTTTGGGGCCATCTACGGGGCTCAGCGCTGGGACTCGCACATCCGGGGAGAGGGGATCCAAAAAGGAATGAAGGGCGCTGACGCGCGGACCAAGGCCCCGTTCCGCGATGAGACCCACTTCATGACCGCCCTGGCCGAGTTCGCCGATGCGGTGCGCCCCGAGCTCTCCATCGTGGATGCCAGGGCTATCCTCATCAAAGGGGGCCCCACCAGGGGCAAAGGGGAGATCAGGGAGGGGGTCAACCGCATCATCCTGAGCGGGGACATGGTGGCCCTGGACGCCTACTGTTCACGCCTCATGGAGGAGTACGATGATACCTACACCACCGAGATGATCGTCCCCTACCTTCGCGTGGCCGAACGGCTGGGGCTGGGTACGATGAATCTGAAGAAGGCCAAGGTGATCGAGATCAAGGCATGAAATCGGGGTCACGTCACATCTCAACACACCTCTTCTCCTGGCCAGTTGATCAAGTCTGCCTAACATTGTCTCCTCTATAGGCCTATCAATTAGGCGCGCAGTGCGCCGGCGCCCAATGTCCATTGGGCGCATGATGTCCAGGAACCCAGTGATGTCCCGGCGGGCAACGCCGCCCTCGCGGTGCGCAGGAGAATAAGAGAGCGCTGAGAAACACTATTACGAGAAAGCTGGTCATTATTTTTATAAGCCGGGACATAACCCTCCTCCCTTACAGGTTGCATCGCGGATCGTAACCCAATCGCATCACCTCTACGCCTGTGCGACACATAACCCTGCGGTTACCTGGTAACCTTGCCTATCACATACCACTCGTCATCTGAATCCGAGGCCGTGTCTACCACCAGATGGACAATGGAAAGGGTCGGGTATTGCCTCTTGAACATATCAAGGTCCACGGGTTCGAAGCGTTCCTTATTATTAAAGTATGCCTGGGGAGTCAGGGCATTGGATTCATAGTTTTCCTTTGTCCTCTTTGAGATCTTTGCCAGGGAATACTCCTCGGGACACTGGGTCTGCTGGATAATAAAGGTCTTATTGTTTTTTGCGGCCACCTCCGCAGCCCTCATCCTGAGCCTCTGACTGATAAAGGTCGCGTCCATAATGACCCCTTTGCCCTGGGAGGCGAGATCGTCTGCCCTGGAGAACATCGCGTCATAGACCAGCCGTCGCTTGTCCATGTTCGCGGCTACTTTTTCATCGAATATGTCCTCATTCTTGAGCACCTCTTTACGAATGAGATCCGTACGCAGCATTGCATAGCCCTTGAGCCGCGCGACAACCTCCATGGTCTCCGTTTTGTTGGTGGCGGGAAGCCCGCAGGCGATCAGAACAGCAGCATCCTCCATCTCCTTCTTGACAAATTCCTTAAATGGTATCCTCATCGTGTAGCTCCTCGAACAGCTGCATGTAGCCCTTGCAAAAATTGCGCCCCCACATAATCCGGGATATCCACCTCCCCCATCAACACGGGATGCTGATGACAGTCGGATCCGCCAGTGACAACGAGCCCCCTCCTCCGGGCAAAGGTCGTGTATGCCGCGGTGGTCTCGGTATCGTGCCGGGAGTGCCAGCACTCAATCCCATCGATATCTGCCATCATGGCCTCGCGAATGATCTGCAATTGTTCCTTCACTGAGGAGGTCAGAGTCGCCAACGAGGTGCCGTTCGGATCGTTGGGATGGGCGAGTATGAGCTTTCCTCCGGCGCCGCGGATGAGCTCAGCGGCCTCCTTCAGACTCAACGGCATCTTTGGCACATCGCACGCCACCAGATATCGGTCGAATGCCTCCTGCAGGGTAGCCACAATGCCCTTGTTGACCATATACGTGGCAATGTGGGGCCTGCCGAGGGCGCCATCGACGCCGGCCTCAATGGCATCGAGGTCTGCAACGGTAAAGGCCGGCAGGTCTTCTTTGGCAAACGCGCGGTTTAGATTCTCCAGGATTTGCTTTGCCCGCTCCTTCCTGTAATCCCTGAGGGCCTCGAGTTTCTCAACGAGCACGGCGTTGTCGATATCATACTGATATCCAAGGCAATCGAGGGAGACGGGTTTACCCCCCTTGTATCCCGGATGGGAGAAGGTCACGTTCAATTCCACCCCGGTGATATACGCAATGCCGTACGATCGGGCCAGCTCAATGGCAAGCCCCTGGGCGTGGATGGAATCGTGGTCGGTGATCGAAAGCAGATCGATCTGCCTTCTCTCGGCGCCTTCGGCAAAGATATCTTTTAGATTCCAGTGCCCGTCTGATCCCTCTTTTGAGTGTATGTGAAGGTCTATCTTCATCGCTTAGTTTTTTTCTCAGTATATGAAACCCCTTCGCCCCCGTCAAGGCAATACCCCCTTAGATATCACCTCTGACATAGCGCAGGGCAAGGTCATAGTATTTCGTTGCCTGTCGAAGGACTTCCCCCTTTGCCTTCTCATCAAGCGCCGAATCATCGAGCATGAATGAGGTTACCTTGGCCCTCACATAGGCCCGGTAAATCTTGTAGAAGGTAAGGACCCCTGCCGCGCCAAGATCGCCGGAGGCCTCGGTGTATGCATCAACGAAGATTCTCGCGAGATCGGGATATCCATTAAAATCCAAATCCATGGCAAGAAACGCTACGTCTGAGGCCACGTCGCCGAAGCGAAAGCGTTCATTGAACTCGATGCAGTCGAAGATATATATGTGATCCCCTTCCACACAGATGTGCTGCAGATGCAGATCGCCGTGGCAGTCCTTGATCCAGCCCTGCGCCATCCGCCGCGCGAAGCGCGCTCTATTTTTTTTCATAAAAAACAGGCTCCATCGCTCGATGGATTCGAAGGCCTCTTTGGTAACGGGACCGCCGATATATTTCCTGGTCTGCTCGAAGTTTTCCTTCACGTTGGTGGAGATGACCTCCAGTGCGCCAAAGGCCCTGGCCTTCTCATCGCTGGGGATGGCTGCATAAGCACTGGCAAGGTGCCCCCCGAGGCGCTGCATGGTCTCAGGACCAACCTTGCCTGCGCGCAAGAGCCGGTAGAGCATCTGATCCTCCTCGATGCGCCTCATCTTGACGGCGTATTCTATCACCGCCGTCTCATCTCCCAGCCGGAAAGAATCACCGACAAGGGAGATGGGGACGACTGCAAGGTAGACATCGGGGGAGAATCGTTTGTTGAGCCTCACCTCTTGCCGACAAAAATAGCTCCGTTTCTCCAGGGTGGTAAAATCAAGAAAGCCGAAGTCCACCGGCTTTTTGACCTTATAGACGACCTCTCCGCAGAGGAAGAGATACGAGATGTGGGTCTGGATGAGATCCACCTGCTCCGGGTGATGGGGATAAAAGGCGGGATCGA
>MGQS01000008.1:0-6493 GCA_001797905.1 Deltaproteobacteria bacterium RBG_16_54_11
GTATGACAAGGCCATGCTCATTAACAATTTGAGCATGGGGGTTGACAAAGGTGAATTGGTCAGCCTCGTGGGTCCTAACGGGGCCGGCAAATCGACCCTGCTCAGGGCCATCACCGGATTGGTAGCCTGGGAAAGGGAGCTTACGCGGAGGTCAACCCATGGTGATGTTCGGTTGGAGGGGAAGGTAACCTTTAACGGGGAGCGAATCGAGCAGATACCTGCCCATGAAATCGTCAAGCGAGGGCTGATCCTTTGCCCGGAGAGGCGCAGGCCGTTCCGAGAGATGACGGTGATCGAGAATATCATGGTCGGGGCTTACCTCGTGAAGAACAAGGACGAAACTCGGGATAACTTAGACAAGGTATATCAACTCTTTCCCGTGCTGAAGGATCGATCACACCAGATCTCCGGGACGCTCTCCGGCGGAGAGCAGCAGATGCTCGCCATTGGCAGGGCATTGATGTCTCAACCCAAACTGTTGTGCATTGATGAGCCCTCGACGGGACTTGCCCCCATTTTGCGAGCGGAGGTATTTCAGAAGATCCAAGAGATCAGCAACTTAGGTATTACCGTCTTGCTCGTTGAGCAGGACGTGAGCACGGTCTTTAAGATGGCCGCCCGCAACTATGTCCTCTCCGCTGGAAAGATTATCGCCGAGGGGACCGGCAAGCAGTTACTCAAGAACGAGGTCGTCCGGAAAACCTACCTCGGGCTCTAAAGCGACAGAGAATCTCAACAGGCCATCGGGAAAGGGCGTGCTCCCAAAGGACGTGCATTTTACGATGGGCATAATGGTGAATAAAATCACAATCCCTACATGGCTGGTTCCAAATGACGACACGCTTCTTGGATGCGTTCGCGGACAGTTCCCACGAATGCCCCAGAGTGATTGACAAACACGGCATATGTAGTCGCTACCACGCGGAAGTCTATGGCATAGAGTACGAGAGAGCATCTATGAGAACCGGGTCGAAAGTCCGTAACCACCCGTGAGAGAGTCGGCCGAATACAGATAAGGAGGTTTTTATATGGATTTCGAGATACCGGAAAATCTGCGCATAATGCAGGACACTATACGTCGTTTTGTCAACCAGGACCTCGAACCCATCTCCCAGAAGGTCGAGGAAGAAGATCATATGCCCGAAGAAATCGTCCAGCAGATGCGGGAGCTGGGGCTTTTCGGTCTTTCTATCCCCGAAGAGTATGGCGGTTTGGGAATAGGGACCCTTGGGGAGTGTCTGGTGTATGAGGAGTTGTCAAAGACGAACGCCGCTTTTCGGTCGCGCATCGGCACGAGCAACGGTATCGGATCCATGGGGATCCTGTTTGACGGCACCGAGGAACAAAAGCAAAAGTACCTCCCCAGGATTGCAAGCGGTGAATGGACCTCCTGCTTTGCCTTATCCGAGCCCGAAGCCGGCTCGGATGCGGGCAATATCAAAATGACGGCCGACCGCGACGGCGATTCTTTCGTCTTAAACGGATTGAAGCATTTTATTACGAACGGGGACGTGGCCGACATAGCCACCGTGATCGCCTTAACTGATAAGGAAAAGAAAACACGGGGGGGTATCACCGCTTTTGTTGTGGAGAAGGGGACCCCCGGGTTTTCCGTAGGGACGATTGAGCGAAAGATGGGCTTGCGGGGGAGCCACACCTGTGAGCTGATCTTCGATAACTGCCGGGTTGCGGTGGAACAGGTGATTGGCGGCGCACCTTTGATCGGGCAAGGGTTCAAAACGGCTATGAGCGTTCTTGATAAAGGCCGCCTCACCTTGGGTGCGTCTGCCCTTGGAGCAGCGCAAAAACTGCTCGATCTTAGTATAGAGTATGCCAAGCAGCGGGTCCAATTCGGGAAGCCCATTGCCCAGTTTCAATCGGTGGGGAACATGCTGGCAGATATGGCTACCGAGATCTATGCGGCGCGTCAGATGCTCTATCACGCCGCCTGGCTGAGGGATCAGGACAAAAAAGTGATACGAGAAGCCTCTATGGTCAAGCTTTTCTGTACCGAGATGGCGTGCCGGGTCGTTGATAGCGCCGTGCAGATCTTCGGGGGCATGGGTTATATGAAGGATTTTCCCGTTGAAAGGTTTTACCGGGATCTCCGTCTTTATAGGCTCTATGAAGGGACAAGCGAGATCCAGCGATTGGTGATCGCACGGGAATTGACGAAGGACTGATCGCGCAGTGATGATGGATGCGAGCAGGCAGAAAGGGAGACAAACTCGATGCAATACAAGACTATAAGCAGCGAGCGAAAAGGACAAGTAGGTATCCTCTATCTGGACCGCCCCAAGGTGCTCAACGCCCTTTCCGAAGAGATGCAGCGCGAGTTGCTTCATTTCATGCAGGCGGCGCGTGCAGATGACTCTCTGCGAGTGCTCATCCTTACCGGCAGGGGCAGGGCCTTCAGCGCCGGCGGGGACCTCAACATGTTCAAGCAGGCCTACGAGGCCTACCAGCGAGACGGGTCGGACAGCGGCTTGGGAGGAACGAATCTTCCCCGCGCCTTCATCGACTTCCCCAAGCCGTTCATCGCCGCCATCAACGGCGCCGCTTTCGGCTTCGGTCTGACCGTATCGTTGATTTGCGATATCCGTATTGCCGCCTCGAACGCCCTGTTCAGCTGCGCCTTCGCCCGGATCGGCGTCACCCCGGAATTCGGCAGTTCCTACTTCCTGCCCAAAGTGATGGGCTATGCGCGGGCTGCCGAACTGGCCTTTACCGCCAAAGACATCGACGCTCAGGAGGCGTATCGGCTCGGCCTGGTCAATCGGGTGGTGCCGCCTGAGGAACTGATGGTTGCCAGCGAGGCGTTAGCGAACGAGATCGCCGCCCTGCCGCACGAGGCAGTCATGATGGCCAAGCGCGTGTTGCGACACGGCAGCCAGTCCACGCTGGATCAGGCCCTGCCTTATGAGAGCCTGGTCTTTCAGTATTGCACGAGAACGGCGGAGCACTACAAAACCGTTTGTGAGACCCTCGCGAGGCTCAAAGGCGCTCGCTGATAGGTGCCGGGGCTCGGCAACGAGACCTGCGGATTACGCAGAAGGAGGTTTGATGCATGCAGATTAAAAGTGTGTTCGTGATCGGCTCCGGCTTGATGGGCAGCGGTATCGCCCAGGTATGCGCCCAGGCGGGTATTAAGGCCTGTCTCTACGACATCAGCCAAGATGCCCTGGACAAGGCCATCAAGGACATTAGCTGGTCTGTGGGCAAATTCGTCGAGAAGGGTACGGTGAAGGAGGACCTGAAGACCGTTACGGGCCGCATCAGCACCTCTTCGAACATCGCGGCCGCCTCCGAGGCCGAGCTGGTCATCGAAGCGGTCTTTGAGCGGCTGGACGTCAAACAGGAGATCTTCCGCCAGGTCGATCAGGCGGCCAAACCGGCGGCCCTGCTTGCGAGCAATACCTCGGCCATTCCGATCACGGAGCTGGCGGCGGTGACCAAGCGGCCCGAGCAGGTGTTGGGGCTGCACTTCTTCAGCCCGGCCCCGATGATGCAGGCCGTGGAGGTCATCAAAGGCCTGGCCACGAGCGACAAAACCGCCGAGATCGGTCGTGAGTTCGTGCTTGCCATCGGGAAGGAGCCGATCATGGTCAATCGGGACGTGGCCGGATTCGTGATCAACAGGATCAACTTCCCTTCGACCATCGAGGCCATGCGCCTCGTGGAGGCCGGGATCGCCACGGTGGAGGATATCGACAAAGGGCTCAGGCTGGCTTCGGGACGCCGCATGGGGATCTTCGAGACCGGCGACATGGTCGGGCTCGACGTGACCTACGGCGCCATGATGGCCATGTATCAGGAGACCGGCGATTCCCGCTGGTATCCCCCCCTGCTCCTGCGACGTAAGGTCAAGGCCGGGCAGCTGGGAAGAAAGACGGGCAAGGGTTGGTACGAATACAACAAAGACGGAAGCCGGAAGGGGTGAGAAGAGCGTGCCGGCTGCGGAGCCGCCATGCGGAGGGAATAAAGTCAAATAAAAAGAAAGGAGCTACAGTAAAGCAATGGAACATTACAGAGTAAACTCAAAAGACATCCTCTTTATCCTGAAGGAACAGTTAAACTATGGATCCCTGTGCTCGTTGGACCGCTATAAAGATCTGAACGAAAAGGCGTTGGACATGGTGGTCTCGGAGGCGATCAAGTTTGCCCAAGAGGTGCTGGATCCCCTCCAAGCGATCGGCGAGAAATGGGGGGTACAGATGAAGGACGGCAAGGTCTCCTGTGCCCCCGAGTTTAGGGAGGCATTCAAGCAGTTCGGGGAGAACGGATGGATCGCCCTTGCCAACGATGCCCACTACGGGGGCCAGGAATTTCCGCGTATGATGGATATCGTGACGCATGACTTTATGTACGGGGCCTGCCAGTCCTTTGCCATGTGCCCGGGGCTGACCCTCGGCGCCGCCCATCTGATCGAGACCTTTGCCACGGACGAGTTCAAGGAACGCTATGTCCCCCGGATGCTCAAGGGGGAGTGGGGCGGCACCATGGCCCTGACCGAGCCGAACTCCGGCTCGGACCTGTCCGACATCCAGACCACGGCCTTTCGTGCGGGGGACCATTTCAAGATCAAGGGAACCAAGATCTTCATCTCCTGGGGAGATCATGACCTGGCGGACAATATCATCCACCTAGTTTTAGCCAAGATCGAAGGGGCGCCCGCAGGGACGCGCGGCATCTCTCTCTTCATCGTCCCCAAGATCCGGGTCAAGCCGGACGGTTCCCTGGGGGAGGCCAACGACGTCGTCTGCGAAAAGGTGGAAGAGAAGTTGGGCATTCATGCCTCACCCACCTGCGAATTAAGCTTCGGATCCCATGACGGATGCATCGGTTACCTGTGCGGGCAAGAGAACAAGGGCTTGTCGCATATGTTCCAGATGATGAATGCCGCCCGCATCGGCACCGGCGTGGGCGGCATGGCCATAGCCAGCACCGCCTACCAGAACGCCGTGGCGTACACCAAAGAGAGGATCCAGGGGTCCGATATCACCGGACAGAAGAAGGGGCAGGTGCCTATCATCAACCACCCCGACGTGCGCCGCATGCTGCTCTGGATGAAGGCCATGGTGGAGGGGATGCGTTCGATGGCCTATACCGGCGCGCTCTGGTTGGACCTGTCCTTGGAGACGACCGACGCGGACAAGAAAGCCCATTACGCGGCCCTGGTGGACTTTATGACCCCCATTATCAAGGCCTACTGCTCCGAGATGGGATTCAGGGTGTGCGAGACCGCCATGCAGTGTTACGGCGGGTACGGATTCTGCAGTGACTATCCCATCGAGCAGTATCTCAGGGACACCAAGATCCTGTCGCTGTACGAGGGCACCAACGGCATGATGGCCTTGGATCTCATGGGCCGCAAGATGCGGATCAACGATGGCGCCCCGGTCCGCGCCTTCATGGAGGAGATCGGCTCCTTTTGCAAAACGAACCAGAACCATCCCCGCCTCGGGGGCTCGGTGAAAGAGCTGGGCCGGATGGTGGATAAGCTGATGGAGGTGTCCACCAAGATGGGGATGCTGGCTATGTCGGATCTACCCCAATGGGCCTCCAATACCTACCCCGCCCTCTTGAGTTTCGGGGATGCCTGCATGTGCTGGCGGCTTTTGGACATGGCCCTGGCCGCCCAGAAGGCCATCGATGGCGGAAAGAATACTCCGTTCTACCAGGGTAAGGTCTCGCAGGCCCTCTACTTCACAGGAGCCACCCTGCCGCTCGCCGTTGCGCGGCTGGAGAGTTGTGTGCGCGAAGGGCGCGAGATCGTCGAGATGCCGGAGGAGGCCTTCTAGCCTCATACGGATGATCCCGTGCTCCCGAAGAGGGGAACGTCGCACGGAAGGGAAATTGCATGAGGGAAGCGGTGATTGTCAGCGCCGTGAGGACGCCGGTGGGCAGATACCTGGGGGCCCTGCGCGACATCCCGGCTTATGATCTGGCGGCCCTGGTCCTGAACGAGGTGCTCAAGCGCTGCGGGGCCAGGGCCGAGGCTGTCGATGAGGTGATCTTCGGGCAGTCTTACCAGAGCGGCGAATATGTGAATATAGCGCGGATGGCGCTGCTCAAGGCCGGCTGGCCGGAAGGCATCCCCGGGGTCACCCTGGATTGCCGCTGCTGCACCGGCCTGGATACGGTACGCATGGCCGCCATGATGATCCAGTCGGGACAGGCTGCGATGGTCGTGGCCGGCGGGGCGGAGAGCATGAGCACCGCCGAATTCTATCTGCCCGGGGAGATCAAGTGGGGTGTCGGCGGCAAGGGCTCCATGCCCCGGGGGCACGGCGATCTCTCCATTTGGGGTATGCGCTTCTACGATCGCATCCAAAGGGCGCGGGTCATGTCGCAACCGGAAGAACGGTACGGGATCCTGCCGGCCATGATGTCCTGGGCCGAGACCGCGGCCGAGGAGGAAGGCATTACCCGCGAGGCCTGCGATCGTTGGTCCTTCGAGAGCCATCGGAAGGCCTGTGCCGCCATCGAGGCG
>MGQS01000008.1:6572-10593 GCA_001797905.1 Deltaproteobacteria bacterium RBG_16_54_11
ACCCAAGGGCCGACACCACGCTCGAGAAGCTGGCGCAGCTCAAACCGGTCCTGGGCGGGGTCTGCACTGCCGGAAATTCTTCGACCGAGAACGACGGGGCCGCAGCCGTGCTGGTTACCTCCCGGGAAAAGGCCGCCGAGCTGGGCATGGAACCGCTGGCGACGATCAAGTCCGCGGCGGTGGCGGGAGACGATCCTCGCCGCACCTACCGGACGGTTCCCAAGGCGGTGCAGAAGGCCCTGGAGCGTGCCAAGCTGACCATCGAACAGATCGATCTGCTTGAGATACAGGAGGCCTTTGCCGCTCAGGTGCTCGCCGACATCAAGGAGATGGACCTTGGGGAGCAGGACTACGCGCGGATCAACGTGAACGGGTCGGGGATCTCGCTCGGTCACCCCATCGCCTGTACAGGCACGCGCGTTCTGGTTACCCTGCTCCATGAAATGAAGCGGCGGGGCGCCCGGCTCGGTCTGGAAACCATTTGCGGCGGCGGCGGACTCGGCATCGCCGCCGTCTTTGAAAAGATGTAAGGCAGCCGTCCGCCACGCGAACCCTATACCAAGGAAGAACATAGTTATTATCAAAGGAGCCGCGCCATGAACTACGAGAATATCATCCTGGAGAAGAGAGGAAACGTCAGCATCGTCACCATTTCCCACCCCCCTGCCAACGCCTGGAATCTCGCCACCATGGAGGAGTTTGAGCGGGTTATTGACGCCGTGGAGCAGGACAAGGAGACGAGGGTCATTATCATCACCGGTGCGGGGGAGAAGAGTTTTTCAGCGGGCTTTGATGTCAGTGATGCGGCAAACGCCTCGAAAACAAGCCCCAAAGGCAGGGCCCTCTGGACGAGGATCGATCGATTTTCCAAGCCGATCATTGCCGCCATCAACGGGTTTGCCTTCGGAGGGGGCCTCGAGCTTGCCATGGCCTGCCATTTCAGGATCATGGTGGACCATCCCAAGGTCCTGGTGGGTTTGACCGAGCTCAACCTCGGCATCATCCCCGGGTGGGGAGGGACGCAACGTCTACCCCTGCTGGTAGGCCGGTCAAAGGCCTTGGACATGATCCTGTTCAGCAAAAGGATAGGTGCGCAGGAGGCCATGAAGATCGGGCTGATCAACCAGATTTCCGCGCCGGGCAACGTGGTGGAAGATGCCCTCGCCTTCGCGCAAAAACTGGCAGAACGGCCCCCCATCGCGCTCAGTTGCGTGCTGAAGGCAATGGCTGCGGGGGTCTATGAGGGGCTGGAGCAAGGGCTGAGGGTGGAGGAGGAGGGCTCCGCTCGCGTGCGTGAAACAAAAGATTGCATCGAAGGTTTCACGGCATTTCTGGAAAAGCGCCAGCCGGTTTTCAGGGGGGAGTAGCAGGCCGGTCTGCTACAGAAAACTCGATGCGCCTTATTTGTGGTGCTTCTCGTGTGTATAGGTAAGGGGCCTTTCCTGGATGGCCCCTTATTGAGTTCCACAGCCGGGAGCTCTCAGCTATAGATGCCGGCAAGGCCTAGGTTCTGCGGCGCAGCCTTTCTATGGCAAGACGAATACTGTCCTGCATACGGGAGATTGCCTCGGCCAATGCCCCGATTTCATCCCCCGATTTGATTTCAACTCGAGCCTCAAGTTCACCGACGCTTATACGGTTTGTTATCTCAGTCAGAGATTTGATTCTCTTCGTTAGCCTTTGAAGATACAACAACATGATTATACCAATCAGTAAGAGTGTACCCCCGAATATTCCGATAACAATGGTCCGCGTTTCCAAAATCAGATTTTTTACACGGTCTTCGACTATCTTTGCCGGCGACATAAAATCTGCAGTCAGGGCCGTATAGATAATGCCGTAAGGCGTTCGTGCTACCGGCGCGAAGGCCGCCATTCTTTCCTTTAAAATACCGTCTTCATCCTTCGAGAGAAAAAAATCCGATGCCTCTCGATGCTCTTCCGGCTCTGAGCCGATAATGGTGATTTTTCCGAATTCGTCATACTTATCCTTGCCCAGTTCGCCCTTGATCATGAGACTTTCCAGGGGTTGACCTTCCAAACCCTGGTTTTTTGTTATGAGGATGGTACCCGGCTTTTCAGGATCTAATCTGAGGTAGAGGCTTGCTTCACCGGACATCAATTGCCGCTGGGTGACTATTTCTCTTAAATTGGGATCTTTAGAAAAATCCTCCATCTTTAATTCCGGGTGGGTTATAAGATAAGACTCTACTTGTTTCGCGATTGCGCTTGCAAATTGGTTGGCCTGGTTCTTGGCCCCCTCAACCTCGGCTTGTACGGTCTCTTGGATGATCCCGTCGACGGCTTTCGTAATATACCTGATGGCAAACGGCACGGCGATAACCAACATGACAATGGGAATAAGAAAGAGCACAATTAACATCTTACCCCGTATGCCCAATCCTTTCGATTTGCGGCCGACCTCTTCCGGCGCTTTCTTCTTCTTTTTAGGCTCGGGCTCGGCAAGCAGCTCCGCAGGGTTGCCCTCCGGCTTTGCGACCGTGATAAGACTATTACAGGACGTGCACCTAAACCCGGCCTCTTTCCCCTCGATTTGCGCCGGGTCTATCTGGTATCTTTTTCCACATTGCTCACAACGTACGCTTATCATGGTAACGCCTCCTTAATGAGAAATCCCTGCATATCCCGGCATCTCGGTAAGCCTGCTTTGCATGCTTCCTAACCGCTTCCCTCAATGCACACTCATCTCAAGTCATGGCCATGAGCCATCGCTCGATATCCTCCCGGTTAGTCATGTTCAGCCCATTCGACACCCATATTTAAGCAATTTATATACCAAAATTAGTATCCTGGCAACCCCTTAAAGTTAAAGAAAAAAAATAAAAAAAAGAGGTGCCTTGTGGCGGAAGTGACGTTTTTTCACCCAATGCGGATAAAAAATGGTCAATTATCGTCCGTTTAACCTTCTTATCTTCCTTTTACGATCAGCGGAACGCAAGGGCACGGGGTTGCCGGAGTTTCCCTTTTTTTTTCTGAGATATGTAACCTTTTGAAATGAAAGGGGAAGTAAACCATGCACATCTTGAGGAATCCATAGGTTCGTTGCTACTCGGGCGAGGGTCATCAGGATGCCCCCCTGGTTGACCCACGTCGAGCCTCCGAACGCATCCCTTTTTAGCTTTAACAGTTTCACTTCGCTTGACATAACCGAGGTGACTGCAATACACTTTTGCACGAGGAGGCAGGCAATGAAGCAAATCATCCTGGGTACAGCCGGCCATATCGATCACGGGAAGACGGCCTTGGTGCGAGCCCTCACCGGGATAGATACCGATAGATTAAAGGAGGAAAAGGAGCGCGGCATCACCATCGAGCTGGGTTTTGCCTACCTCGATCTGCCGAGCGGCGGCAGGATCGGGATCGTGGATGTGCCGGGTCATGAGAGATTCGTCAAACATATGGTGGCGGGGGCAGGCGGAATCGATATCGTGGCCCTCATCATCGCGGCAGACGAAGGTGTCATGCCTCAGACCAGGGAACACCTGGACATCTGTACCCTGTTGGGGGTCGAAAGAGGACTGGTTGTCTTGACCAAGATCGACCTGGTGGACCAAGACCTCAGGGAACTGGCCATTGAGGACATACAGGATTTCACCGCCGGGACCTTCCTCGAAAAGGCCCCGATCATCCCTGTCTCGGCTATCACCGGTGAGGGCATAGGGGATCTCATCAAGGCCCTGGAGCGATTGGTCGATGAGGTCGCGGAGAGGGCTTCCGACGGTCTCTTGCGGCTTCCCATCGACAGGGTCTTCACTATGAAAGGATTCGGCACGGTGATTACCGGTACCCTCGTCTCGGGCCGGGTGAAGACAGGGGATGCCGTTGAGATCCTCCCCGGAGGGATTCTGGCAAAGGTCAGGGGGCTCCAGGTACACAACGAAAAGGTCGAGCAGGCGATAGCAGGACAACGGATTGCCGTCAATCTGCAGGGGGTGGAGAAGTCCTCGGTTCAGAGGGGAGAGGTGCTCCTTCACCCGGGCATTGCGGAGCCCACAAATCTC
>MGQS01000008.1:10603-10815 GCA_001797905.1 Deltaproteobacteria bacterium RBG_16_54_11
CTCTCCCATGCCCCCCGTCCCCTCAGGAACGGTGTCATGCTCCGTTTCCATACGGGGACCTCCCTGCAGACGGCCAAGATATTCCTGTTGGGGGCCAATGAGCTGAAACCAGGGGAGAGGGGATACGCCCAAATAAGATTAAAGGATCCCGCGGCAGCCTTCCCGAACGATCGTTTCGTGCTGCGCGGCTCCTCCCTCATACAGACCGTGGG
>MGQS01000008.1:10936-18781 GCA_001797905.1 Deltaproteobacteria bacterium RBG_16_54_11
ATCCTCGGCTTTCATATCAGAAAGGGCGGTAATCGTGGGCTGGAGCTGAGGAAGCTCGCCGGGTACACTAATATCCCTCCAGCCGTCTTAACGGCGACTATGAATGAGCTCCTCTCGCGAAAAAGGGTAATAAAATTTGACCGGGAGGCCGAACGAATCATCGAGGGGGAACTCTATAATCACCTCAAGGAGGAGCTGGTCAATGCCCTGGAGAAGTACCATATCGAAAATCCCCTCAAACCGGGCATGCCCAAAGAGGAACTCAAATCCAAACTCCCCTCGGAGGTGGATGGTAAACTCTTCAACACCCTCTTGTCAGACCTTACGGGAAGCGAAGCCGTTGTCCCGGAAAAAGACAAGGTACGGCTGGCAGGCCATCACATCGCCCTCAAAGGGGAACAACGGGCGTTGGAGCAAGAGATCGAGGGGATCATGCGCCGCAGCGGCCTCACCCCTCCTTCGACAAAGGAGTTGGGCGAACAACTCAGAACCGGTGAAAAAGAGGTTCAGGAGATACTCTCCTTGCTGGCCAATGAGGGGAGGGTGGTCAAACTGAAAGAGGGGGTGTACTTCCATCAAGAGCCCTTGCATGAGCTCAGGGGGCAGCTCATAGCCTTGCTCAAGGAGAAGGGAAAGATATCCACCCAAGACTTCAAGTCCCTCACCCATGCCTCCAGGAAGTACACTATACCGCTGGCAGAGTACTTCGACGCCATCAAGGTTACCGTTCGGGTGGGTGATGACAGGGTCCTGAGGGGGGATGGGAAAGAATAATCTGCCCCGTGTCGCTTTTCCCGCTTCGGGATCCCGACATTCTTATTTCTATAATGGAGAGCGGGAGCGACACAGAGCGGGACTTAGGTTCGGTATGAGGCGTTTATCCTGACGTAGTCGGTGGAGAGATCGGTTGTAAGGATAGATGCCTCGGCACTGCCCGCATGCAGATCGATAGTAACCGTGAACTCCTCTTGTTGTAACACCCTTCGCTGCTGTGCCTCGCCGGCACCCGGGGCATGGACCCCATGCTCTACAACCATAATATCATCAAAAAAAATAGATACCTTCCGGGGATCAAAGGCGATTCCTGCGGCTCCCATAGCCGCCATGATCCTGCCCCAGTTGGGATCTTGGCCGAAAAAGGCGGTCTTCACCAGGGGGGAATGGGCGACCCTGAAGGCCAGCCGCTCGGCCGCCCTGCTGTTTTTGCCGCCCCGCACGCAGATCTTCACCACCTTTGTTCTGCCTTCCCCGTCCCTGACAATGGCCAGCGCCAAGTGATCCATAACCTTGAACAGGGCCTCTTGGAAGGGGCGAAATCGTCTGTCCTGAGCATGCAAGGCCCTCTTACTCGCCTCACCATTGGCCATCAGCAGGAGCATGTCGTTGGTGCTGGTATCCCCATCGATGGTGATCCTGTGGAAGGTGGAGCGGGCCCCCTCGTGCAGAAGGTCGGCCAATACCTTTGCTTCTATCTGCGCGTCGGTCAGGAGAAAGGCCAACATGGTGGCAAGCTGCGGACGAATCATCCCGGCCCCCTTGGCCATACCGAGGATGGTGATCTCGTCACCATCAACCGCCACCTTCTCGGTTATTATCTTGGGGCGGGTATCGGTCGTCATGATGGCCTCGGCGGCGTCCGGAAATCCCAGGGGGGAGAGCCGGGCAACCAAGGATGGGATGCCCTGCTCGATCCGCTCCATGGGCAGGGGGTGGCCGATCACCCCGGTAGATGAGACCAGAACGTGCTGAGGGGGGAGGTGAAGGGCACCCGCTGTCAAGTGCGCCATGGCCTCGGCGTCCTGGAGGCCCTGCTCGCCGGTGCAGGCATTGGCGTTGCCGCTGTTGACGATCAATGCTTGACAGATACCCCGGCGCACCTTCCGCCTGGTAGCAAGGACGGGCGCGGCCTTGACCCTATTGGTGGTAAAAAGACCCGCTACCGTTGCCGGGGCTTGCGAATAAATGAGGGCCAGATCCTTGGCCCCCTCTGTCGCCTTTATGCCGCAGGCGATGCCCGCTGCCTGAAAACCCTTCGGTCCCAGTCTGCTACCCTCCACAGCACTTTTTGTATTTCTTCCCGCTGCCGCAGGGGCAGGGGTCATTGCGACCGACCTTCTGACCTTCTCGTCGCGCCGGCATCGGGCGCGACGCTTCAGCCCGCATCTCCATCTCCGGGGGCGTCGGTGCCAGCGGAGGTAGCGGCGGAGCCTCGTGCCCGCCCCTGACCAAGAACATCCTCGGCCCCGGGGCATGTTGTAGCGTCGGCACTGCTTTTTGCTCGGCAAGCTGCACAGCGAAGAGTTTGCGCACGGCATCTTCCCGCACGCCGGCCAGCATATCGACGAACAGTTCAAAACCTTCTTTTTTGTACTCCAAGAGGGGGTTTTTCTGAGCATAGCCCCGCAGGCCGATGCCCTCCTTGAGGTGATCGATGTTCAAGAGGTGATCCTTCCAAAGGCTATCAAGGGTCTGCAAGAGTATGAAACGCTCGAGGTCCCTCATCACATCCTCACCAAAGTCCCGCTCCTTTTCCTCATAGTAGGCCCGGGACTTTTCTATGACGGCGGCCTGCAGCTCTTCCTGTTTCATACCCTCGAGCGTTTCTTTGTCGTGCTCCAAGGGAAAAGAGAAGGATTGCTGGAAGGCCTCTCGCAACCCTGGCAGATCCCATTGGTCCGAGTAACGCTTCTGATCGGTGTATTGTGCGACGATCCCTTCCCCTACCTCTTCTATCATGTCGAGCACCATCTCCTTTAAACGCCCGCCCTCCAAAATCTCCTTGCGCTGGGAGTAGACCACCTCTCTCTGTTGATTCATCACGTCGTCATATTCCAGCAGGTGTTTTCTCATCTCGAAGTTGTGGCCCTCCACTCTCCTCTGCGCGTTCTCGATGGCCTTGGTGACGAGGGCGTGTTCGATGGGCTGGTCCTCCTCGACGCCCAGCCTATCCATGATACCCGCTATTCGTTCGCCGCCGAAGATCCTCAACAGGTCATCTTGCAGGGATAAGTAGAAGCGGGATGAGCCCGGGTCCCCCTGCCTGCCTGCCCGCCCGCGCAATTGATTGTCGATCCGCCGGCTTTCATGTCGCTCCGTGCCGAGGACATGCAACCCTCCCAACTTGATCACTTCCTCTTTCTCATGGGAGGTAATGGCCAAGGCATCGTGATGGGCGACCTCCAGCCCGGCTTCATCCGCCTCCTTGCCCGCCTGGTGGATGGCGATCATCTTAGGGTTTCCCCCCAAGAGGATGTCGGTTCCGCGGCCGGCCATATTGGTGGAGATGGTTCCCACCAACACAGGACGCCCTGTCTGATAGAGCTCCTCTATCTCCCTGGCCACCGCCTTGAACTTCTCCTCCTCCGTCTTATAGATCATGTCCGAATAGTTGGTCCTGATCAGGGGCCGGTTGGTGGGGATCACCATCACGTCGAGGTTATATGTCTTTTTGAACTCCGCGGCCTCGGTGTCGGCGGTCCCCGTCATCCCCGCCAATTTCTCGTACATCCTGAAGTAGTTCTGGAAGGTGATGGTGGCCAAGGTTTGATTCTCGCTCTCTATCCTGACCCCCTCCTTGGCCTCCACAGCCTGGTGCAGGCCGTCGCTCCAGCGCCGGCCGGGCATGAGCCTGCCGGTGAACTCATCGACGATGATCACCTGGCCGTCCTTCACCACGTAGTCCACATCCCTCTTGAAGAGGGTATGAGCCCGCAGCGCCTGGTTGACATGATGGAGGGTATCAATTTGCATGGGGTCGTAGAGGTTCTCCACATTCAAGAGCCTCTCCACTCGGGCCACCCCATCCTCAGAGAGGGCCGCCGTATGGCTCTTCTCTTCAATGGTAAAATCCCGTTCTTTTTTCAGTTGGGGGATGAAACGGTTGATCTTATAGTATTTGTCCGTGGATTCCTCCGAAGGGCCGGAGATGATCAGAGGGGTCCTGGCCTCATCGATGAGGATGCTGTCCACCTCATCCACGATGGCATAGTGGAGCTCTCGCTGGACACAATCGTCCAGGCTGAACTTCATGTTGTCGCGCAGGTAGTCGAAGCCGAACTCATTATTGGTCCCATAGGTGATGTCGGCGCTATAGGCCTCTCTCCTGGCTGAATCATCCAAATCGTGCACGATCACACCCACCGAGAGCCCCAAAAACCGGTAGATGACCCCCATCCACTCGCTGTCCCGCTTGGCCAGATAGTCATTGACGGTGACTATATGCACCCCCTTGCCGGACAGGGCGTTGAGGAAGGCCGGCAGCGTGGACACCAGCGTCTTCCCCTCGCCGGTAGCCATCTCAGCTATCGTCCCTTCGTGCAGGACGACCCCCCCGATGAGCTGGACATCAAATGGGCGCTCCCCCAGGGTGCGCCTCGCCGCCTCCCTGGCCGCGGCAAAGGCCTCGGGCAAGAGGTCATCGAGGGGCTCCCCTCTTTCCAATCGCTCCTTAAATTCACCGGTCTTGGCTGCCAGGCGGTCGTCCGTGAGGGGGTGGATCCGGGGCTCGAGGGCGCCTATCCGCTCGACAAGGGGTTGGATCCTTCTGAGTTCCCGCTCGTTTTTGCTCCCTACAACCTTTTTGACGACATTACCCAGCATTGCGACCTTCTTCCGCACAACTGCCCTGGAGGGGCAATCCCCTCTCGAAGGACAGTTTAGTGTATAAGATTATTCTAACGCTAAAACGGAAAAAAAGGAAGGACCTTAGTTCAAGATATAGTTCATCGGGCTCATGGAGACGTCGTTTAACCTGACTTCGTAGTGTACGTGGGGTCCGGTAGCCCTGCCGGAGCTGCCCATGGCGGCAATTCGCTCACCCCTCCTGACACTGTGCCCAACCGTTACGTATGCCTTGGAGAGATGGCCATAGATGGTCTTGATGCCGTACCCATGGTTGATTTCCACCGTTAAGCCGTAGCCGACGCTATTGGCAACACGGGAAACGATCCCATCGGCGGGTGCAACAATGGGTGTCCCTAATCTGTTGGCGATATCGAGACCATCGTGAAACTGCCGCAACCCGGTAAAGGGGTCAATACGATATCCGAAGCCCGAGGTCAGCCACCCTCGGACAGGCCAGATAGCGGGGGTGGATGACAATTGTCTCTTCTTGCCCTCTAAGAAGGAGTACAGCTCTTGAAAGCTCTTTTCCCGGAATTCCGCTTCCGTACTGAGACGGTCTAGTTCCGTCTTCATCCTCCGGGTATCTGCCTCTACCCCCTGCAACGGCTCACGAGAGGGGGGGGTAATTCCTCCCACCGCGAGAAAGGAGCCGGTCTCTTGCGCATTCTCGAGATTGGCGATGATGCGCAGTTTGACGTCGAACTCCTTCAACCGCTGAACCTGTTGTTGAAATTCTTCTACCTTGTTGTTTAAAGAAGCGATGTGCGTTGTCTCCTTTTCCAGCCGGGCCATTTGAAAACTCTGGGAGATGTAGTTTATGGTAATAAACGGGAAAGATACGAGAATGGCAAGAACGACCCCTAAGAGGATTTTGGCATTCCGCTCGGTAAGTTTGATCTTGAAAGGCTTAAAAGGCCCGGATCGGAATATCCATATCGTACAAGTTCCTTCCTTTTTCATAGTCCACTCCCCCTCCAAAACGGTTTGACGGTTCCCTTAAATCATCACGGCGACAAAAAGATCTTATACTAAATAATTAAACGATTGTCAACACCTTTTAATGATTAGAAATTTGTTTTTGGGGGCATGTCCGGGGGCTGCCAGCCGGGGGCCTATCCATCCCATTTTTTGTGCTTGCATGATGATATGATCCCTCATGAACGATATCTATATTTTCACCGGCAGCAAAACTGTTGATATATGATCCCTTCCATGGTACTAATAGATGGTCAGCGCGTCTATTACGATGATTTTTCACATATTCGCGCCGGAGGGGAAAAGCAGGAAAAGGCCTTTTCAGGGGCGGAGGTGTTGGTTTATTGTCCTCTTTGCTCAGGAGGGAGGGATCTGCATGGGAGAAAAAACAGGGATCATTGTGGTAGATCTCCAGGGTGATTTTACTGAGTGGAGAGCGGGCTCCCTTGCCGTTCCCGGCTCGGGTGGTGATTTTATCAAAAAAGTGGGAGAGGCAACAGCCATAGTGCATACATCAGGGCTTCCTGTCCTCGGCTCCCAAGACTGGCATCCGGCAGATCACATATCCTTCTATACCAGCCACCCCGGCAAGAAACCCTTTGAGGCCATCGAGATTGACGGAAGGCGTCAGGTCCTCTGGCCCCCTCATTGTGTGCAAGGAACCGAAAACGCCAGGATAGTGGTTGACAATAACCTGTTCCTGGCCATCGTTCAGAAGGGAAGGGATAGACGCTACGACAGCTATTCGGCTTTTCAGGACGATGGGGGGCACAAGACGGAGATGGAGCCCATTCTGAGGCGCACGGGGATAGAAAAGGTCGTGCTCTACGGGATCGCGACCGACTACTGTGTAAGGGCCACCGTTGTCGATGCACTGCGAGCGGGCTTTCAGGTGATCGTAATCGAGGAATTGTGTCGAGGAGTCGCCCCGGACACCTCGCGCGCGGCCTTGGAGGAAATGAAGGAGGGTGGGGCAAGCATCTTGCAAAAATTCGATATCGACAGGATCAAAGGCCTATAGGTCTTCTTGGCAAATCGCTCGTCTCGCCCCCTTCCTGCTCAGTCAATGCAATGCTCATGACAATAAAAAAGGGGACCCTCGGGGAGGGTCCCCTTGAAGGACCGAAAGGGATCAAACTAGAGATACCTTGGAGGCCTGGGGTCCTTTAGGCCCTTCCGTGATCTCGAACTCCACTTCTTGTCCTTCGTAAAGGGTCCTGAAACCTTCCCCCTCGATAGCCGAGTAGTGGACAAAGACATCATCCCCTTCATCTCTCTCGAGGAATCCGTACCCTTTCTTGTCGTTAAACCATTTTACCCGTCCTTTAGGCATACCTATTGCTCCTCCTTCAAACAAGAAATTGAAATCTCTGAGGTTCTGCCCAGCGCAGCCCTCTCTTTGATACGTAAGATCCCTTGGGAGCGAAAAAAAACCTTTGCAGGACCCCCCTTAAGGCCTTTTTCCGCCCTCCCTCAATAGATCTCCCGGTACCAAACGCCGCGGAGCATAACAGATAAAAGGGGGGTTGTCAATAAAATAAAGCCAACAAACGAACAGAATATATTGACACTGAGGGGATTTTTTGGTAGATTCTTGCCGGCAAAGGCAATTTTATACTTGAAAAAAGGGGAAATATCGTTTAATATTTAAACTGATAGAAGAAAGAAGGGTAGGAAGGCCAAAAAGATGGGGAAAAATTCCTTTGAGGCCTTCTTTTCGTCGTTGATTTTTGGGTCATTTCGCGCTTTACTTGTAAAATTGTGCTGGTGTAGCTCAATCGGTAGAGCAGCTGATTTGTAATCAGCAGGTTGCGGGTTCAAGTCCCATCACCAGCTCCATTTTTTGTCCAAAGGAGAGGTTCCCGAGCGGCCAAAGGGGGCAGACTGTAAATCTGTTGGCGTAGCCTTCGGAGGTTCGAATCCTCCCCTCTCCACCAGCCTGCGAGGAATGGAGGGCGGGAATAGCTCAGATGGCTAGAGCGTCAGCCTTCCAAGCTGAGGGTCGCGGGTTCGAATCCCGTTTCCCGCTCCAACAAGCGGCAAAGCAGATTGTGCGAATCAGAAATTAAGCTCGCTCCAGATTGAGACGTTTTGGGCCCACGTAGCTCAGGGGTGGAGCGCTTCCTTGGTAAGGAAGAGGTCATCGGTTCAATCCCGATCGTGGGCTCCAGAGAAAAACGTTGTACCGTTACTACACGAAGGAGGTTCTCTGATGTCGAAGCCGAAGTTTGTGCGGACGAAGCCGCA
>MGQS01000009.1:0-1261 GCA_001797905.1 Deltaproteobacteria bacterium RBG_16_54_11
ACTTTAATTTCGCTGAGCAGGAATGGCGGGTGGTTCCGGCGGTAGAGGACCTACAGGAGGTAGACCTTTGAGTCGAAAGAAAGAGGAGGGAATTTTTTTGACGGCCTTTTTCATGCCATAGCCCCTAGAGAGGGGAAGGAGGAAAACAACAATGGGATTTATAGTCATTGACGAGCAGCGATGCAAAAAGGATGGGTTGTGCGCAATTGAGTGCCCGGCAGCCATCATCCGGCTTCAAGGGGACGGCTTTCCGGAGATGGTTCCCGGGGGTGAGGCTTTATGTCTCCTGTGCGGGCATTGCGTGGCCGTCTGCCCCGAGGGCGCGCTCAGTCATAAACACTGCACACGCGAAGAATGCCCGCCCATAAATAAAAAGCTCGTGCTCCATGAACGGCAGGCAGTGCAGTTCCTGCGGTCGCGCCGTTCCGTTCGCCTCTATCAGGATATGCCCGTGGAAAGGGAGACGATCCAGAGGCTCATCGAGATCGCCCGGTACGCGCCCACCGGCGGCAATACCCAATTGGTGGAATGGATTGTCGTCGATGACAAATCCAAGATCAAGAGCCTCGCCGGTCTGACCATCGACTATTTTCGCCGCCTTCTCAAAGAAGAGCCTCAGGCGATGGCATACGCTGCGTTGCCGCGAGCCGTGGCCGCCTGGGAAGCGGGCTATGATGCGGTTTTAAGGAATGCCCCTGCCCTGATCGTGGCCTCGGCCCCCGCGGAGGCGTTCAACGGCATGATAGATGTGACCCTGGCCCTTTGCTATCTGGATCTCATGGCTCCTACGTTGGGTCTCGGCACGTGCTGGGCAGGGATGCTTCAGCGCGCGCTGCGTGTTTCTCCATCAATCAAAGAGGCCTTAGGCGTGCCGGCAGGGCACCCGCACCACTATCCGATCATGCTGGGATACCCCAAGGTAAAATACCAGCGTCTCCCTGAGCGCAAGCCGCCCAAGATCACGTATGCATGAGGATTGCCATTGACATGAAACTGCGTTTTTCTTATATTCAAATCCATCAACGCGGGTTCCTGTCATAAAAAAATTCTCAGCATGAGACGCGTACAATCTTATAAGTACCAAGATGTTGAGACGCGAAAAATCTTATAACTCACAGGAGGTAACAAACAATGGAATTTTCTTTAAAGAATAAGGTTGTCCTCATCACCGGGGCCAGCCGGGGGATCGGTCAAGCAGCTGCGATAGGGTTGGCCCAGGCCGGCGCCGACCTCGCCATTGCCAGCCGGAAGCTCCCCGACC
>MGQS01000009.1:1310-4500 GCA_001797905.1 Deltaproteobacteria bacterium RBG_16_54_11
GATAGCGGCCCATACCGGCAAGATAGAGGAGATCAACTCGCTTGTTAAGAAGGTCATGGAGGAGTTCGGCAGGATCGACGTCCTGGTGAACAATGCCGCCACGAATCCCACGATGGCTTCGGCCCTGGACATAGACGAGCGCGCCTGGGATTCCATTATGAACCTGAATCTCAAGGGTCTGTTCTTCTTGAGTCAGGCAGTAGCCAGGGTAATGAAGGAAAAAGGCGGGGGCAAGATCATCAATGTCGCCTCCATCGCGGGCATTACCCCCGACATATTGCCCGTTTACTCCATCAGCAAGGCCGGCGTGATTATGGCCACCAAGGTGATGGCTCAGCAATGGGCCCACTACAATATCAGGGTGAACTCCATCGCCCCGGGCTTGACCAAAACCCGCTTCAGCGAGGCCCTGTGGAAAAACGATGATATCCTTAAAATGGCGATGAGCAGAACCCCGATGGCGCGGCCTGCCGAACCCGAAGAGATGGTGGGGGCCATCATCTATCTGGCCTCGGATGCGTCGAGTTATGTAACAGGGCAGGTCATCGCCATCGACGGCGGGGTCACGATATAGCGCACTGGAGATGTGTTTCAGAGTTTGCGTTCCGGGTTGACGGCCTGCGTGCAAAGCCCTTGCCTTATCAGGAGATGATTGGGAGTAGTCAGGATGCCGTTTGAAAAAGAGCTAAGCGAATTAAAACGCCGGAGAGAGAAGGCCCTGCAAATGGGCGGGCCGGAAAAGGTAAAGCGCCAGCATGATCAAGGCCGGCTGACGGCCCGGGAACGGATCGCCCGTCTCCTCGACCCGGATACCTTTTTGGAAGTGGGCATGTTCAATTGCTCGGATGTCCCCGGCATGGAGGAGAAGACGCCGGCTGACAGCAAGATCGGCGGCTATGGAACAATCGACGGCCGGACCGTGGCAGTCGTAGCCAATGACTTCACCGTCCTGGCAGGCACCTCCAGCAGGGTGGCGGGGCGCAAGGAAGGGGATATCAAGCTCCACGCCGTGCACAAAGGATTTCCGCTCGTTTATCTGGGAGAGGCCGGCGGGGCGCGCATGCCCGACATCATGGGCTCCAAGGGTCTGGCCTCTATCGGCGGCGGAGGATACGACACCTTTCTGCAGATGATGAGCCGGGTGCGCCAGTCTCCTATGGCAGCCGCCGTCATGGGTGAATGCTACGGCATGCCGACGTGGATGGCCTGTCTGGCTGATTTCGTCGTTCAGGTGAAGGGAAGCGCCATGGGCGTCTCGGGCCCCCGGGTGCTCGAGCTGGCCATCAGTGAACACATCACGGACGAGGAACTCGGCGGCTGGAAGGTGCATGCGGAGATCACCGGCAACTCCGACCGGGTGGCGGAAAACGACGAAGACTGTTTTTCCCTCATCCGCGAATTCCTCTCCTACATGCCCTCGCATTGCGATGAGCTGCCGCCGATCAGACCGGTTCCCGAAGGGTCCGGAAGCGGCATGGACCGTATCCTGGAACTGCTCCCGGAAAAGCGAAACCGGGTGTACGACATGAATAAAATCCTGCAAACGATCGTGGATGGGGGTGTGCTCTTCCCCTTGAAGCCTGCCTTCGGCAAGAGTGTCATCACCTCCCTGGCGCGCATCGGCGGTGAGGTCGTGGGCATCGTGGCGAGCCAGCCCTATTTCAACGCAGGGGCCATGGACACGAACGGGATCGACAAGGTGATCAGCTTTCTGGTGCTCTGCGATTCCTTCAACATTCCCCTGCTCTTTTTCCATGACACCCCCGGATTCCTCGTGGGCAAAGAGGCGGAGCGCAACCGGGTCGCCGCGCGGGTGATGAATTTCATGAACGCCCTGGGACAGATCACCGTCCCTAAGATCACCGTCATCTGCCGAAAATCGTACGGCATGGCCTTCTGGAACATGGCCGGCTCGGGGTGCGCGACGGATTTTCTTGTGGCCTGGCCCACCGCCGAGATGAGCTTCGTGGCTCCGGAGATCGCCGCCAATGTCGTATTCGCCGGTAAGGTAAAAGATTCGCCGGAGCTCGCTGCCCAGCGGGAAAAGCTGATCCAGGAGATGATCCAGGACAGCGCCCCGTATCCGGCAGCAGGCATGCATTATATCCATGACGTGATCGAACCCGCGGATACCCGGAATTACATCCTCCGGGCCCTGGAGATCTGCCAAGACCGGCGCACAGGCGGTGTCGGCCGGCACCGGCTGGCCAACTGGCCGACGAAATTTTAAGGGGAGGAAAAAAGATGGCAATCTGGGCGGAGATAAACGAAGACCTCAAGAGGTTATTGCGGCTGAGGACCGAGCCGGTTGCCTTCCGCCGGCTGGAAAAGGCCGAAGACCTGGACAAGATCGCGCATGTAGTCCGGCTGCAGCGGGGCTTTACCTTTTGCCAGGTTCCTTTCCTCGTGAGGGTATTGGGGCAGACGGTGGGCATTACCAAGGCGGATCCGATCGGCGCCCGTTGCACCCGGCTTCACGGGCTCAGGCCGGCAACCGAAAAAAGCATGGAAGCTGAGGCCGCGATGCTCTCTACCACCTGGTTCGCCTCCCCGGAAGAGGCCCTGCAACAGCAGCGCGAAACACCGCGCATCCCCGTGGGAGAGGCTATCGTAGCCGCTCCCCTGGGCAAGGAGAAGTTCGAACCCGAGGTGGTATTGATCTATGGCAACCCCGCCCAGATCATGATGATCCTGTGCGGCATGCAGAAAGAGCGCTATGAGCGCTTTCAGTTCTTCTTTATCGGCGAGGGCGCCTGCGCCGACTCGCTGGCCCAGTGCTATGTCACCGGCAAGCCCGCCCTGGCGATCCCCTGCTACGGTGAGAGGACGATGGGACAGGTAGCGGACGACGAGATCGTTATCGCCCTGCCGCCGGGGGAGCTCGGGCGCGCTCTCTCGGGGATGAAGAAGCTGGCAAAGATAGGGTTCAAGTACCCGATCCCTTTCATCGGAGGATTGGCCGACCCGACCCCCATCCTCGCCCAGTTCTATCCCGACAGGATCAAAAAATAATCCGGCAAGCACCGGCCGGCCAACTGGCCGACGAAATTTTAAATTATTGGTAACGTCTGGTGTCAGCGGCGAGGGAACCGCGTCCGCTGAAGACCAAGGTCGGCATTGAGCATTATTTATAATCTACCAATCGTTTCAAGAGGATATCTTCTACATTTCTCCTTGCATCTAAAACTGA
>MGQS01000009.1:4509-11159 GCA_001797905.1 Deltaproteobacteria bacterium RBG_16_54_11
CACCTCATTGTCCGAGATTCTGTATATTATTCTCCACGGCGGGACGACTAATTCGCGATATATAAGGATGTCTTGATCTTGAAGCTCTGGTACGACGCGGCCGCGCTCAGGAAGAGTACAAAGTCTTAATACCCTTTGTTTGATTTTTTGAAGTGTCTTTAATGCATTAGTCGGATTATCGATCGCTATATATTCAATAATTTCTCTGAGGTCATTCTCAGCGACACTGGCCCATACTATTTGATACGTCTGGCTCATTTACACTTTTTCTTTCAGTGCAGCCTCGATGTCTTTGAACACGTCCTCCTGGATTTTAGCTTTCCCATTCCTAATGTCAGCCTCACCCTGAGAAATCAGTTTTAAGATGCCAATTGCATTGCGCATATTTTCATAGCTTTTAGGGTCTTGAAGTACCGCCCGTGGCTCTCCATTTTGTGTGATTATCACAGGGCGGCGTGTTTCGTTTATTTGATTGAGCAAATCCGCTGCCTTGGATTTTAAATATGTAACTGGCTTTATGTCACGTGTAATATTCATGTTTATTACCTCCGGTCCATATATGATACCAAATACGGACCGTTTGTCAAGTTATTAAGGCAAAAAAAGGGGCAGGCTACTTTTTCGCTCCAGGAGCAGATCAAAGAGAACGCCCCGGATCCGACAAGCAGGCATGCATTATATCCATGACGTGATCGACCCCGCGGATACCCGGAATTACATCATCCGGGCCCCGCAGCTCTGCCGGGATTGGCGCACAGGCGGGGTTGGCCAGCACGGGCTGGCCAACGGCAGAGCTCAACGGCAGCCGCGGCGCAGGCGTGAAACACTTGAAAAGTAGATTCGCCTGCTGGCAACCAGCCGCTATCCGCTGCGCGACTAGTTGGGAGGCGCAGTTTAGAAACAAACCGCCTTATTTTACAAACACCAACACCTCTTTGATTGTTTCAGACGGATTTTCTTCCTGTGGAATGTGCCCTAAGTTTTTAAAAATGACCACCCTATTATTCGGCATGTCTTTCTCGAATTTGTAGGCGTTTTCCACGGGAATCCAGACGTCCGCTTCTCCCCAAAGAATGAGAGTCGGAGTTTGTATGTGATTGATTTTCAGGTAATCATCATCGTCCACCATGCCGGCCCTGACGACAAACGCCGAGCGATTACCTTCGCGGCACGCCATATCATAATATTGCTCGACCAGTTGCTCGGTCACCTTGCAATCGTCAACATAGACTTCTTTCAAACTCTTTTCAACGAGAAATTTCGGCGTAACGTACAGAAGGATGTTTTTCAAAACGGGGGTCGAAGCCAATCGGATAGGAAGGGGCTTACCTCGCGAGAGGGGATAACCCGCTGCGTCAATGAGAATCAGCTTCTTGATGTCGGCGGGGTAAGCCAGAGCGTATTCCCAGGCTATTTTACCGCCGAGCGAATTGCCCGCCAGATAAAACCGGTTGACACCTAATTTTCCCAGAAAATCATGCAAGAATCGGCAGTAAAAATTCATTGAGTAATCCTGGGCGGGACTCGGTCCGGTCAGGCCGTAGCCGGGTAAATCAAGCCGGATAATGCGATGCTCGGTTTTCAGCGCGTCCGTCCAGCCGTTCCAGGTCAGCAAGCTGGCAGCAGTGCCATGCAAAAGGACGATAGGGGTTTTATCTGCGGGGTTTCCTTCGTCGCGGTAATGTACCGCCATTCCCTCCAGGTCCATAAACTGCGATTCAGCAGCGGCGTATTTGGCTTTCAATGCGGCAACAGGCACATCAGCTCGATAGTTGAGCGCACAAAAAAAGATAACGAGCGCCAAAATAGCCAAAAGCAAGTATTTGAAGATTTTGAAAATCTTTTTCATAAATCCCTTATACCACTCAGCCCGTCTTTTTTAAAGTCAACTCAGAAACAACAACTCCTACGTCCATTCTAGGTATGAAAAAATAGCCTGTCCCCTTTTTCATCCCCGAAAATACCCTTCTAAGACCCTAATTAGCCCCTTAATTAAACACTTTTCCCTTTTATCTCCAATAGTTACCCAGGTCCGACCCCATGACCTCCTTTCATTGAAACGTTAAATGAACATTACAAATTAATCCTAAAAGTCTTTGACAAATCGGCCAGAACAATGGTAAAATAAGTTGAGTGACACGGCGTGCTTGGTATATCTTTCTGAGAGACTTTGCGCTTCAGTCTGACATAAATTTTATCATAATGACCGCAGTTTCTTTATTATGAGGAGGAGCCCCAATGAGTGCAAATTTAAGCCAGAGTGATTTTGATTATATTGTTATTGGATCCGGATTCAGCGGCAGTGTAGCAGCAATGCGTCTTTCCCAGAAAGGATACAAAGTTGGAGTTATTGAGGCTGGAAAAAGATGGAATGCTGATGAATTTCCAAAGAGTAACTGGAACATTAAAAAGTTTTTATGGTTTCCTACAGTCGGCTGCTATGGTATTCAGCGGATGCATCTTTTGAAAGATGTGTTTGTGTTAGCAGCTGCTGGAGTGGGCGGAGGAAGCCTTAATTATGCAAATACCATGTATACTCCTTCTCAAGTCTTTTTTGAACATGAAACAGTAAAGCGACTGGGAGGGAAAAAGGAATTGTTGCCTTACTTCGATATTGCAAAAAAGATGCTTGGAGTTGTTGCTAATCCTAAGCCTACCATTCAGGATCAACTTTTAAAAGATACGGCCGCAGAAATTGGGAGGGATCAGACATTTATGCCAACAGATGTCGCTGTTTTTTTTGGTGAAGAAAAAATGCTTTCAGAAGATCCCTATTTCTACGGAGAGGGACCGGACCGTATCGGGTGCGAACTCTGCGGTGAATGCATGACTGGATGCAAGAAGAACGCAAAGAATACTCTTGATAAAAATTATCTCTATTTTGCTGAGAAGTTCGGAACACAAATTTTTGCTGAGCAGAAGGTATATGACATTATCCCACTCACACAGAACGGTGATAAAGGCTATATAGTAAAATCTAAAAAGACAACCAGCATATTTGGCCGTGTAAATGGAAAAACATTCAAAACAAAAGGTATTGTTCTCTGTGGCGGTGTTATTGGTACGCTGGCTCTTCTCATGAAACTGAAGCAAAACAAACACCTGCCGCTGCTTTCCGATCATCTTGGCGAGTTTTCTCGTACCAACAGTGAGTCAATCATAGGGGTAAAATCAAAATCAAGAAAGGATGATTATAGCAAAGGTATTGCCATTACCTCAAGCGTTCATCCTGATGAGAATACTCATATTGAACCGGTTCGCTATGGGAAGGGCCATGATTTCATGGGACTGTTAACGGGGATTATGACTGAAGGTGGAGGAGTTATACCACGCCAGGTTAAGGCGTTTTTTAATGTTCTCTTCCATCCGATCACTTTTTTGAGAATATTAAATCCTATCGGCTTTGCTCAGCGTTCAATTATTCTTCTGGTAATGCAGACCCTTGATAATTATATTAATATAAAAAGGAAAAGAAGGCTTTTGTGGCCTTTTTCCCCGGCATTGACTTCATCATACGGAACGGAAAAAAAGAATCCCACGTGGATACCCATTGGCTATGATTTTGGCAGACGTTTGGCAAAAAGAATGAATGGTATACCTTGTAATGTTACTACTGAGAACTTGATGGACGCGCCTATTACCGCACATATTATGGGTGGCTGTACTATAGGACAAGACCCTGACAATGGGGTTATTGACGAGGAAAATTGGATCAAGGGCTATCATAACATGCTCGTCTGTGACGCTTCACAAATGCCTGAAAACTTGGGCGTCAATCCCGCATTATCTATTTTAGCATTTACTGAACGGGCTATGTCATATATCCAACCAAAGAGTGGAAAGATCAGGTATCTGAAGGCTGAAGAGGAGTGGGGTGTAAAGGAATACCTGCTAAAGAAATCAAAGCATAAAAAAATTGAGTAATCGTTTTAATAGCTTTTATAATTCAGCAGATTACTTTCAAACTTGATTATAGGCAACTTTTCTGTGGATAATCCGGTTGTTAAGCAATCTCTTGTGAAAAAAGAGATTGCTAACACCGAGGATCCCGACGAACAGGATGTTGTAAATTTTAAGGTACTGGCAAGCACTTTTTTTGTAAAATAAGGAATGCTTTTTTAGATGGACAAGATACCGGTTAAGAAATAGATTCATCTAATGCTCGAGTGTTGTGTTGCAATGCGCCCCCAAGCATGTCCCTAATTTAGTTAGAATGCATAATGGTTACCACAAATTAACATTTAGGATAACATTAATTATAAGGGTAACCGCTCTAAATCATAAGTTAGCACACCACGGGAGGTAGAATTATGGCAAACGGTTTTATGGGCAGCATATTAAGGATCAATTTGACAGCGGGATCAATATCGGAAGAGGTTCTCCAGGACGATAAAATGAGGAAATATCTGGGGGGTGTGGGCATTGCTACAAGTTATCTCTATGACGAAGTCCCCGCAGGGGTGGACCCCCTGGGCGCAGAGAATAAGCTAATATTCATGACAGGTCTCCTGACCGGGACAGCCTCGGCCAGCGCCTCCAGGTACTCCGTTGTTGCAAAGTCGCCCCTGACGGGGATCTGGGGGCACGGCAACTCCGGCGGAAACTTCGGCCCCATGCTGAAGCGAAGCGGCTACGACGGAATCATCATTGAAGGGGTATCGCCGAAACCGGTGTGCTTGGAGATCATTGACGGGAAAGCAGCTCTCAAAGATGCGGCCCATCTCTGGGGGAAAAGCGTCAATGAGACCGAGAACATCATCCAGCAAGGGGCCGGCCAGAAGCCTGTTCTTGCATCCATCGGCCAGGGGGGCGAAAACCTCGTCCGATACGCGGCCATCATGAACAACCGTCACCGCGCCGTGGGGCGCTGCGGTCTCGGAGCTGTGATGGGTTCCAAGAGGCTAAAGGCTATTGTCTGTTCAGGGAAGGCGCGGATCGAACTCCATGATCCGGAGATGTTCAAACGGGTTTCGAAAAAACAGATCGGTTACCTGAATGAGTCCGTGCTCAAGGTGGGCTTTGAAGCATTTGGGACCAATCTGGTCGCGGACATGGTCAATGCGCGGGGCGGCTATCCCACCCGAAACTGGCAGAGCGGCCTTTTCGATCAGATCGAGGAGATGAACGGCCAGGCCATGACCGACAAGGTGCTGGTCAAGGAACTGTCGTGCTTTGGGTGCCCCATCGCCTGCGGGCGCGGAACAGCGATTAAGGAAGGCAAGTGGGCCGGAAGGAGCGGCGAGGGGCCGGAATACGAAACCACCAACATGTTCGGGGCTTGTTGCGGCATTGCAGACATGAACGCGGTAACCATGGCCAACTATCTATGCAACGAATACGGCATCGATACCATATCAGCGGGATCATCAATAGCCTTTGCCATGGAATGTTTTGAAAAGGGGATACTGACGAGGGAGATGACCGGCAACAGGGATATAAATTTCGGGGATAGCGATATCATTGTGGAGCTGGTGGAAAAGATCGCGAAGAGGGAGGGGGTAGGCGACCTCCTGGCTGAAGGGACAAAGGTCATGGCTGAAAGGCTTGGCAGGGGTTCTTCCGCTTTTGCCATGAATGTAAAGGGGCTGGAACTCCCGGCCTATGACCCTCGTGCAGCCAATATCTGCGGGCTGGGATACGTAACGGCAAACCGCGGCGGCGACCATATAACAGGTTTTATCGAAGCCCCCACTTTTATCGACGCCCCGATACTCATTGTCGAGGAGAGCAGTATAGATGACCCCTTAAATGCAAAACCCGAAGAAGCCAAAATCCTTGTGGAGATGGAGGATGCCCTTACGTCCCTGGACGCCCTTGGGGGCTGCAAGTTCATGGGGGCTCTCCTAAAGGCTGAGGACCTTGTGGAGCTTATAAAGAGCGCTACGGGATGGGACTTCACTGTTGATGATTTCAGGAAGAGCGGCGAGAGGATCTACAATCTCGGCAGGGTATACTGCAACCGGGAAGGCATCCGGAGAAAGGACGATGTGCTTCCGGATAGGCTCATGAAAGAGCCGCTGCCGGACGGGCCTGCAGAGGGGATGACGGTAGAAACGGATATTCTGGAGACGCTCAAGGATGCATACTATCAGTACCGGGGCTGGAATCTGAAAGACGGGGTGCCTTCCGTGGCCAAGCTTCAGGAACTGGGCCTGGATGAGCTCATTGAGGATGTAAAAAAAATGTAATGGATGGAGGAGGAGCGGTGTGAACTATTCCGATAAGCCCTGGCTGAAGAGCTACAAGCTGGGGCCGTACAAGCTGAAAGCGACCTGCAAGCCCTATCCGGTAGAGCCGCTCTGGAAAGTCCTGGACAACGCCGCGGAAGCCGGCGGCCGGAAGACCGCCGTTCAGCTGGGGGAGAGGCAGGTGTCATACAAAGAACTGCGGGAGCAGGCAGATGCCCTGGCCTTTGTACTGGCCGGCATGGGCATCCGGCGCGGCGACCGGGTGTGCCTCTTTCTCCCCAACTGCATTGAGTTTGTCATCGGCGACTGGGGCATCATTAAATCAGGGGGCGCCACGGTGCCCACGAGCACGATGAGAACGGATGAAGGCCTCCTCCATGAACTGGCGCAGTCCGGCGCCCGGGCCGTCATTTGCTGTGAAGCTGATCTGCAGCGCGTCATGGCTCTGAAGTCTAAAACGGC
>MGQS01000009.1:11192-13923 GCA_001797905.1 Deltaproteobacteria bacterium RBG_16_54_11
AGGGACTGAAAACCGCAACCCTCCCGGCAGGGGTCTCGGAATTCAAAAAGCTTGTCGAGGAAAATCTGGGAAAATCGGCGTCGGTGGAAATCGATCCGATGAACGACCTCTGCGAGCTTTCGTTCACAGGAGGCGCCACAGGTTTACCCAAAGGCGTTATGATCACCCACTTCAACCGGTATGCAAACCTGGTCCATGGGCTTGGCTGGCTTCTGGAACCGCTCTCCAGGGGGATCATCGGCAAATCATCGGTTTACATCACGATACCCCTGTTCCATTCCTACGGGCATGCGCTGGTGCACATGGCCGCCTACTGGAGCCTGCGGGTGATCATCGCCCCGGACCCGCGCGATATCGAAAACATCGTGAATACCATCAAGGAGCACCGCCCGTTTCTCATTCCCACCATCCCTACACAGCTCATGAAGATTGAGAAATACAAAATAGGTAGAGTGAACTCTCTTTTTTTTTCCGGCTCGGCGCCCCTTCCTGAATCGGTGCGCGAGGCTGTTATGAAGGACATGGGCAACCCCATCGGCGAGGGATACGGGCTCACGGAAACGGCCCCCGTTGCGACCCTCAACCCGTCGGCGTTTTCCAAGATCACCGGGTTCATGTCCAAGGAGAAGCGCGGGCTCGGTGTCCCTGTTCCTGATACGGATTTCAGGGTCGTCGATACCGCTACGGGCGAAGATGTGCCCTTCGGGGAAACCGGCGAGATCATCATCAGGGGTCCGCAGGTCATGAAGGGGTACTGGCCCGATGCGTCGGGGCTCACGCAGGACGGGTGGTTCCATACGGGAGACCTTGGCTACATGGACAACGAGGGCTTCTTTTATGTGACCGACCGGATCAAGGACATGATCAATGTGTCCGGACTGAAGGTCTACTCCACCAAGGTGGATGACGTGATTTTCCGGCACCAGGGGGTTCAGATGGTGGTGACCATCGGGGTTCCGGACCCGGAGCGCGAGGGGAGCGAGCGCGTCGTCGCCATCGTAAGAACTAAAGAGGAGTTTTCCGGAAAAGTTTCCGCAGACGAAATCATCAATCTCTGCAGGGAAAAGCTTGCTCCCTACGAAGTTCCTAAAATCGTGGTCTTCAAGAATGATCTCCCCATGACCGTGACCGGAAAACTGTGGAAGAAGGAACTCCGCGAGGAGTTCAAGGAAATTCTCGGCAAGAAAGCATAACGATCGGCTCAATAAATAGAGAGGAGGCTTGATATATGTTCGTACCATACTGCACACCGGAATGGCTCGAGGCCTTTGCACAGGCGTACAGGGCTAACCCGAGGTTTGAGAAACAACTTAAAAAACTGACCTCTACGGTTTATTTCAGAGTCCTGGCCGAGCCGACGTGGGGGATCGATCAGGATATCCTCTTCGGGGCAGCCCTCGTATCCGGCAGGCTCGAAAGGGTTGAATTCATCACTGCTGAGAACGCAAAGAAAGTCGGTGACTTTATTCTTTCAGCGACACCGATGGAATGGAAGACTATCCTCACGAAAAAGAGGAAGTTTGTCACCGATTTCATGCTCGGGAAAATCAAGCTTGATCACGGGAGCAAGGTGGGCATCCTGGGCATTGCCCCCCATTCAAACACGCTGGTGGATGCCATGACGCAGGTGGAGATCAAGTTTCCCGACCAGATGACCGCCGATGAGGTGAAAAACTACCGGGCGCACATGAAGGACTTCCGAGCCAAGCTGGGCGTTTAAGAACCTGTCATGATTGTTGAGATAAAGGTCTTTTCAACCTTAAAACGCTATGTTGCCGGTTCAGATATGCTGGTGGGAGATAACAGGTGGGAGATACCTGAAGGTATAACGGCACGTGAGCTGGGTAAGAAATTAAAGATCCCGGACAAGGAGATTAAAATCATCATCATTAACGGGCGAAAGGCTGATGATGCCCATGTCTTGAATGAGGGTGATTCGGTTTATATTTTCCCCCCCCTGATGGGGGGGTGAGAGCATATATCCCTATTATTGATTCTATCGCACGCCCCATATTGAACCATATAGATATTAAAAATTATACATAATAGAAAATATAATTATATTATTTTGTATATCTTTAAAAAATTATGGCTTGTTTTTGATATTTAAATATGCAGAGGTTCAGGAACAATGCAGCAATGAGCACTCCACGTGTTGGTTTTTTAAAGTTACCTATAACAGGTCATACAGTATACTTAAGGAAGATCATCCCCAAATATTGCCCGATTCAATATTAATTTTGCTGGATAAATAAAAAAGGGGATAGGCTACTTTTTCATTCTTTATCCCTTAACTATTTTTCAAAAAGTAGTCTGTCCCCTTTTCTCAAGGAGGAAACATGCCTGCAAAAATCTCGAACAGCTACGATGCCATCGTTGTCGGCTGCGGCATAGCCGGGTCGCTAATCGGTGCTCTATTAGCCAACAAGGAACGCAAGAAGGTCTTGATCCTTGAGGCCTCGTCCCAGATAGGAGGGCGCGCTACATCCTTCCGCGGAGAAGGCATTACCGATGCCGGCGAGTTCCGTAAAACGCTGGCTGCGTCTGCTCACTCCTGGGTCAGTGAGAGGACCGCGCCCGATCTGCCCACACTGATACAGAAAAAGATGCTGCATGGATATTGCTTCGAAGCCGGCGGCAGGGGCGCCTGGTACACCAACCGCGGACGCGTGAGCCATTCCCTGGCCTTGTTCAACAAGCCCTCGATCTTCTATCCCAATGTGGGTTTTGT
>MGQS01000009.1:14102-14286 GCA_001797905.1 Deltaproteobacteria bacterium RBG_16_54_11
AACTCAAAGTGACCTGGCGCAGGAATTCCACTATTCCATGGGCACTTTTCAAACGATCATCAACGACCCGGCGCTCAACGCTGCCGGAGAGAACCTGAAGGTATTCCTGCAGGTCCTGGAGACCGGCGTGCATATAACCAACGGTTCCTGGGCCTTTGCCGGGGCGCCCGGGCACCGTTTTATC
>MGQS01000009.1:14385-21574 GCA_001797905.1 Deltaproteobacteria bacterium RBG_16_54_11
CGCAGCCGAGATCGAGGGCAAAACCAGGGAGATTAAATCCCCCATCATAGTCTGCACTCTCCCGCCCAAGGCCTTGCTAAAACTCATACCTGAGCGATTGCTACCGGCAGAATTTGTCGGATTAACGAAAAAGATAATCCATACCTCCATGGTTGCCGGCCAGTTCGGCATGACCAAGCCGTTGAGCCATTTCTGCAAGCTCGAGGTGGACCCCAGGTCTTTCTACCACACCTCCGTGTTGATCCCCGAGAGCGAAGGGCTGTTCAGGGGCAATGTCCCGCTCGACGTCGTGGCTATGTCCGCCATGGCGCCCACCACTGCCCCCGAGGGCAAGCACCTGGCGGGTATGGCGAGCAGCATCCTGGCTGAAGAAGCGCATGACAAGAAGAAGGTCGATATGGTGATCGACAGGATGTTGCAGTTTGCCGATACCGCCTTCCCCGGCTGGCGCGGATCGCTGGAGTTCATGTTCTTTACCGTCGGGGATACCTGCATACTGTGGCGGCATCCGGAGGATGAATGGGTAGATATTAAATGCCCGACTATCGAGGGGTTGTATTTTGCCGGCGATACCTATGGCAAGCGCCTCAACGAAGGGGGCATCGAGGGCGCTGCCCACTCCGCGTTTATCTGCGCCGGCGCCATAACCGGCAAGGACTATCTGCAGCTCCTGCCGCCGGTTTTCCGCTAAGCAAAAAAGGGGATAGGCTACTTTTTCATGCCTTATCCCTTAACTATTGCCTAGAAAATAGACTTCAAAAATCCCCCCCCATCCCCCCTTTTATAAAGGGGGGATGGGGGGATTGCAGTTTTTTCACGCCGCAGCGGTATTACGGAGCGACGCGCAGTTTTTTTACTTAGAAGTTGAGCGTCATCAGGCTGGATGAAAGATCTTCATCCGGCTCGATGACTTCTCGATCGTCTCGCTTGGACAGGTCCCCGGCCTTTGTCTCAATCATCCGGATCGATCTCTCCATATGCCGGATAAACTCAGCAGCCGGCATCATTTCACCATAGGTCCTGGTAAAAGAATATATGCAGACACCATCTTTCTCCGCAGCCTTGGCCATGCCAAGGGCGTCATGTAACAGCTGCAGGGCTTTTTTGGTAACCCCGATCGTCCGCACGGGGAAAAAATCCCACCACATAACGGCGGTGCAGAAGTGGGTGGTTGCCCGGTAGGCTTGGAGTGAAACCGAGTCATCGTGGACTCTAAACGACTTCATGAGCATCCGTTCCATGAAATCGTATTGATGTTCTTGGGGAAGATCTTCTCTCAGATAACCAAGTTGCCATTGAAGATTGCTGGATGGCTGTTTCACAATGTCGGGTTTCCCATCGATGGGCTTCTCAGGATTGACAAAGATCTCTTCATCATTGTGTAAAATCGCTTGCAGCACCCTCACGCTATTGAGCAGGTAGGCGGACCGGATGGCGGATGGTGAAACCGTTATTCCCTTTTCAAAAAGCGTTTCCGCCATGTTGAACCATGCAAAGACCATCCTTGTAAAACGCCGGACATCCGCTCTCCCGTGAAAAAATCCGTTTCCTTCCCGGATGTATCTCAGCGTCGACATGGCCCGTGCCAGGTAAACCACCGCATGTTCACAGTAAAAATCCTCCGTGGGAAAGGCACAGTTCTCCTGGATATAGAGGGCCTCTTGTTCCGCCTGTTTAAAGAGGCTTTCAGCAACGGGATAAGACGGGGCGTCGAGCGCCAGATTGCGGAACAGCAGCATCCGGAGGGTCCTGGCGTTCAAATGTGTCGGATCGATACTGAGGCAGATGCGAAGGATCTCGATAGCTTCCCAAAATCGTCGCCGGTAATAAAAAGTTTTCGCAATTTCAATGCCGAGCAGCGAATTGTGCGGGAATTTATAGAACGTCATAATGGCATTGGATTCATCGCTGGCGGCGGGTTGTAGCTCGATTTCCGCGGGAGACCAAATGAGCCGGGCCAGCGCTTCAACGGATGATGGATCGTTTTGCAGTATCTTGTCTCTCAGCAAACCGGGGACAAAATCAAAGTACATTTCACTCCAAAACCCGACCACCCACCAGATGGTGAGGGTTTCTCCGTTGAATAAGGTCATTTCATTCGGGCGGCTGCATAATAACGCCCGAATATCATTTGTTAAAAGACATTGCCGGGCATAGTCCATCATGCGGATCACCGGATCACCGGGTAGTTTTGCATTTAAAAGAGGAAGCAAATAGTTGTCCACGCTGGCATAATCCCCGGCGGCAATCCCGATGGATAGAAATCTGTTTTTGGTGAAGTATTTGGATAACGCCCAGCGAATGGCCATCTGATGAGCCAGTGAAACGGCGCTTCTGAGGCACTGCCGATACGACGCCGGATTGCTCACTTCCTCTTCTTTTGGAAAATCGACATACAACGTGGTGATATCGTGTGATCTCACCTTGCCCCACCGGCCGTACACAAAACGGCCCAGTGATTGTTCGATGTAATCCTTGAGATCTTTCTTAAGCCAGGTTACGACTTCATGGCCGATGATATCTCCGCGGCCGTACAGGGCAAAGCCTATTCTGACTCCTTCTGTATAATTTACCGACTGTTTGCCTTCGCGGCAGAGTTTCAGCAAGGTCTCAAAATTCCACTTCGGGCCCATCTGTGCCCGTTCGTAACCGAGCCAGAATGCCAGACTTCTCAGCACATTCTGTTTATGGGGCGTATCAGCCGGCTCTTTTTTTAATCTGGTCAGCATCGAGTTGCTCACCTTGGGCAGGTCGATTTTGTGTTCGGCGAGCAAGGCATTGATGCGGTCGGTCAGAGCCCGTGTCGACAGAGTAAGTCCGAGCAGATCATCCTTCTTTTCAAAGAGTTCTTCAAAATTGAGATGAGTCGGCGGTGTACGGTCTTCCTGGCCCCGCGCATTGTTACGGATAAAATCCCTCAGCTTATTTTCGTCGCCGGTATCGATGATGGCGTTTCTGACGGCGTACTCGATAAATGATCGGACAATCCTCACATTCCCGCTGTTTCCGGAAAATTGAGTATATTGTTCGAGGGTCGGGAAAACAGCCAAAAGAGCCGATTTTTTTTTGTCCTGTTTGCTCATATTTTCATTCCTCATTTAAGGATGCATAGAAGGATGCCGCTCCAGGCACATTACGTGCCTTACGAAGATGCAATACACAAAAAAACAATGGCCTGTTTCGCAGTAAAACAGGAATTTCCATGAAACACCGAAAAGCATTGACAGTTATTTTAACACAGAGTAATAATGAAGGCAAAGCCTTACTTGTCAAGAAAATAGCCGACAAAGAGCCAATGAGACGGATCAGAAAAACCTGAGCATCCCCACGTTATAGATGGCGAAGGGTTGGTAACCCACGGAAATAACAAGAGGAATCTTTCGGGACAACCCTCTGTTTTACGGAAGCATCTAAGGAAGAAGGAATTGATATGGAACACTATAAACTCTTTATAAATGGTGAGTTTGTCAATGCCGCAGACGGCAAGACCTTCGAATCGATCGATCCCGGTACGGAAACCCCTATCGCCACGGTGGCGCAGGCAGGAAAGGCCGATGCAGAGGCGGCCATTGCCGCCGCACGCAAGGCCTTCGACAGCGGGGTATGGAGCAATCTTACTCCCGTTGCGCGGATGGCCAAGATGCAGGATTTCGCGGATCAGATCGCCCAGCAGGGTCTGCGTCTGGCGGCAACGGAATGCATGGACTCGGGCCAGATCATTGGACTCGCCAAGTTCGGGCCCTTGCTCGGCATCGGATTTTTGCGCAATCTGAGTCTGGCAGCGGCCACAAAGTTCCCCTGGGAGGAGGAGATACCGATCTCCGGCAACGTCTTCGCGCCGGGCCGTGATTTTATTCGCAGGGAGCCGATCGGCGTATGCGTGGGGATTATCCCCTGGAACTTCCCCATGACCATGGCCTTCTGGAAGATCGCCCCTGCCCTTACCATGGGCAATACCGTCGTTTTAAAACCGGCTTCATATACCCCGTTGAGCGCACTCATCATAGCCGAGGCTTCAAAGGCGGCCGGCATCCCCGACGGCGTAGTAAATGTCATAGCCGGACCAGGCGGAGAGCTGGGCAAGACCCTCTGCACCCATCCCGACGTGGACAAGATAGCCTTTACCGGCAGCACGGAAGTGGGGCGCGAGATCATGAGAATGGCGTCCGAGACAATCAAAAAGGTGACGCTCGAGCTCGGCGGCAAGTCTGCCAACATCATCCTCGACGATGCGGATATGGACCTGGCCGTGGAAGGCGCCTGCTTCGGCACCTTCTTCCACCAGGGGCAGATATGCGAATCAGGCACGCGCGTTTTGGTCTCGGCAAAGATCTATGATGAGTTCCTCGACAAGATGAAAAAGCGGACGGAGGCCCTCCGCATCGGATACCAGATGGATCCGAACTCCCATATGGGACCCCTGGTGAGCAAGCAGCAACTGGCTACGGTTGAGCGGTATGTCAAAATCGGCAAGGAAGAGGGGGCGAAACTGATCACCGGCGGCAAGCGCGTCGAGGTTCAGGGGATCAAGGGCGGATACTACTATGCCCCCACCATCTTTGCCGACGTGAACAACAAGATGCGCATCGCGCAGGAGGAGATCTTCGGTCCGGTCGTCTGCGTCATAAAATTCGCCGGCGACGAAGAGGCGATTGCCATTGCCAACGATTCCATCTACGGCCTGGGAGGCGGGGTCTTTTCCAGCAACACCGCCAGGGCCGAGCGCGTGGCCCGCGAAGTACGCACCGGTACCATGTGGATCAACAATTACCATATCTTCGCCGATTTCTGCCCCTTTGGCGGGTATAAGCAGTCCGGCTTGGGACGCGAACTGGGCCTTCCCGGCTTGCATGAATATACCCAGGTCAAGAGAATACATGTGGCCGCCATTGCCGATCATAAGGCGAATATGACCTTCCAGCTGATGTCGGACTATAAAAAGGTCGATGGTTTTTCATATAATTGCCCGACTGCCGTGATCGCCGGCCATGGAGCCCTGAGCGCAATATACAAGTCACTGGTGGATCTCGGCTGCCGCAGGGCGCTGATTCTGACCGATCCCGGTGTCAGGAAAGCCGGGCTCGCAGATCTTGTCAAGGATGCGCTGGTTGATTTCTGCGTCGGCATCTATGACAAGATCCCGGCTGATCCGGACCTTGCATCGGTTGATGCCGCAGTCGAAGCTGCCCGCAAGCTCACGGCGGATTGCATCGTCAGCGTGGGAGGCGGGAGCGTCATCGACACGGCCAAAGGGGTCTGCGTGACCTTAAAAAACGGCGGCAAGGCCAATGATCACCTTAACCTGCTGGCACTTACCGAGCCGCAGACCCCGCACATCGCCATTCCGACGACGGCGGGGACCGGCAGCGAGGTAACCAATGTGGCTGTACTCACCAGCACGGGGGCGGGGCGCAAACTATTTATTGCCGACACACACATCATGCCGAATACCGCCATACTGGATCCACGCTTTACCATGACCCTGCCCAAGGAGTTGTCCGTCTCCACCGCCATGGATGCCCTGACCCATGCCATCGAGGCCATGACAAGTACCATGGCAAACAAGATCTGCGACGGCCAGGCATTGCAGGCGATACGTCTGATCAACGAGAACCTGCCGCTCGTCGTCGCCGACGGCAAGAATGAGAAGGCCCGGCTCAATCTGCAGATAGCCGCCACCCTGGCGGGGTGGGCATTCACCATCGCCCAGGTCGGCCTGGCGCATGGTATGGCCCACACGATAGGGACGCTGCACCATGTCCCCCACGGAGCAGCCTGCGGCATCGTATTACCCAAGGTGATGCGGTATAACGTCGATCATGCCGCTGACAAGCTGGCTCTGGTAGCGCAAGTCCTGGGGGTCGACACCGCCGGCATGAACGAGCGCGAGGCAGCCCTGGCGGCAGCGGACGCCGTAGAAGCCCTGCTGAAAAAGGTGGGCCATCCGACAAGGCTGCGCGACGTCGGCGTTCAGGAAGAGAACCTGCCGATATGCGCATTTCACGCCATTGCTGATACAGCCGTCCTATTCAATGGGCGTCCTGTCAATGATCCGACAGAGGTCCTGGAGATTTACAAACAGGCCTTTTAGCGAGCTTGCGACAAACAGGTCGGCTCCTAAAAAGCAGTATGCGTAAAGCAACAGTATGATCGGTTGATGATGAGTTCTGGCGCAATACATACGAAATAAAAAGGAGGTTTGCTAGCATGCCTAAATTCGGGACACAAGAGTGGTACGATGTCTACATGGAGGAGATCAATAAGAGCACGGCTTACGAGGAGGCGGCCAAAACCTGGGAAGGTGATTTATATTTTATCGTAGAAAAGGGCGGCCCGGTCAAAGAGCAAATTTACGGGTACGTGGATCTTTGGCACGGCAAATGCCGAAAGGCGGAGATCGTTACCGACCGCAAGAAATATAACCCTGAATTCATAATTTCAGCTCCCTATCCTATCTGGAAGAGGATATGCCTGAAGCAGCTCGATTCCACGCAGGCGCTGATCACCAAGCAATCCAGGCTCATGACTGGCAGCAGGGGCACCATGGCCAAGATCATGCGCTACACCAAGGCGGCTAATGAGCTTACCAACATCACGGCACGAATACCCACGGAATGGCTGGACTGAGTAATAAGGATTCCACTTTGTTCTGACGGAGGAGGTTACCATGTGGAATTTTTCCTGTCCGTTGATTGTGTACGGCGATAATGCCCTGGAATATCTTGCGCAGGTCAAGGGTAAAAAGGCCTTCATCGTCACCGACAAGAACATCGTAAAACTCGGTTTGGTAAAGCTGGTTACCGACCACTTGGACGCAGTAAACATCGCATGGGAAATCTTCGATGCGATAGAACCCGAGCCCTCGCTTAACACGATCAATAAAGGTAAAATAGCGGTGGGCAAATACCAGCCCGATTGGGTCATCGGCATAGGCGGCGGTTCCTGTCTGGATGCCGCCAAGGCCATTATCTGCCTGCTGGCCCGCCCTGATCTCGAACCCGATGCCGTATCCGTAATCGAAACGTTCAATTTCAGGGAAAAGGCCAGGCTCATGGCCATCCCCACCACCAGCGGCACGGGCTCGGAAGCTACCTGGGCGGTGGTGCTGACCGACACAAAAGACAACCGCAAACTCGGTCTGGGCACTACGGAAGATATGCCGGATGTCGCCATACTCGACCCTGTTATG
>MGQS01000009.1:21673-21897 GCA_001797905.1 Deltaproteobacteria bacterium RBG_16_54_11
ATGACCGCCGGACCGGGATTGATTGCGGCGCGGCAGGCCTTCGCGTATCTGCTCAAGGCGTATAAAAACGGAAACGACCTCGAGGCGCGCAGGGAGATGATGTACGCAGCTACCCTGGCCGGCATGTCCTTCGGCAACTCCATGGCAGGACTGGCCCATAGCACCGGGCACGCCCTCGGGGCAATCTTGCATACCCCTCACGGACGCGCCGTCGGCCTCTTCCT
>MGQS01000010.1:0-329 GCA_001797905.1 Deltaproteobacteria bacterium RBG_16_54_11
ACAGGATAAACAAGGCTGCGATAAGGGCCATGTCGGCGATAGAGATCAAACGCATCCAAAAGGCCGCGGGAGCGGGGCGACTTGATACGTTTGACGAGTTTAAACGTTTTTTCGATATGGCAATGGAGATCGCAACCGGCGAATTTATGAAATATGCCTATAGCACGCCTGCAAGCAACATCATACATAGCGAGTGGAAATCATGCTTTGCTTACGATGGGGTAAAAGCGTTGGGAGTCATCGATCGCTACGAGTGCGGCATCATGCTGCGGATCGATACCTGGCTCGACACGCTGGGCATCAAATATGAAGTGGAGCCCAAAGTGGCA
>MGQS01000010.1:349-6403 GCA_001797905.1 Deltaproteobacteria bacterium RBG_16_54_11
CGGCACATGCTTTCGGGATTACAGGTTTTTCTTTGAAAAATAAACCTGACAAGGAGGGAATGACCATGGAAGATACATGGAAAATGGTGCAGAAGCACCTGGGTTATAGCGATGAGGAAATGCAGATATTCCGGGCCAACCCCAGGAACGAAGATGTTTTGTCTAAAACGGCTTTCATGCTGAATAAAACGATCGTTGCGGAAGTTATAGAATCACATGGTTGCGACAGCGGGCATAAAATCGGTGACAAGTTTTATTTTGACGGCCGCGGTGTCAGCCTTTTAGCAAAATTAGGACCGAGCAGGGTTTGTATTTTCGCCTTGCATTCGGTTGCTCTGGCCATGCCGGCACTTGCCGAGCTTATGTATGCCGGTGTTGATCCCAATACGATGAGGTTCAAAAGGTTCGGTTGCGTTGATGTTGGCGTACGGTGCGGCGGTTGGGGACATATCGTCATGGAAGTTAAGGTTGAGGATCGAAAGGTGCCTGATGAAAAGCGAAAATAAGGATGGGTTCGAACGCCCATATTTGGGTTCTCATACATTGCAACCATAAATAGACTTAAGGAGGAAATAAAATGAAAATTAACGAAGAGGTATGGAATTTCTATCAGAAGCATTTAGGCTACACAGATGACGAGATAAAAAGATTCATGGAAAATCCGAGAAATATAGATGTCATTTCCAAGGCGCCCGCGTTGATGAATAAGACGATTGTGGTAGAGATCATGGATTCCCATGGGTGTAATAGTCAGCATAAGGCGGGTGATAAATTCTATTTCGATGGGTCAGGCAATCTATTGACCAAGCTCTGCCCTAAAAGGATCTGTTTCGGGGCATTGCATTCAATGTCGCCATTGATTTCTATGGCTCATGAGCTCTTCTATGCGGGTATCGACCCTAATGATATGCGGTTCAAGAGGGTAGGATGCTTCGACGTGGGGGTGCAATGTGGCGGTTGGGGCCGTATCGTTATGGAATTACGGGTAGAGGACCGCAAGAATCCGGATAAATAAAAAGAGGGAGAGAAAAGAGGTGGAAGAACATGGAGCGCGTGAGAGAAATATTGATACAATACGCGAAAGCTGATTTTTCTCAGAGGATCTATTTGTTCTTGCAGTTCCCCGGTCTGAGGGATGTTTTTCAAGAGATTGAGCGCAAAAGATATTATTTGTTCCCTCTTCAATCGAACGGCATAGCGAGGGAAGATGTACTGTGCTCGTATTGTTCCTCAGTTGGATCAGCGAGATAAAGCGATTGAAAAAATCGGAGTGGATTGGTAGGGTTAAAACGAGCTTTGAATGAGGTCCCAGGCAAACTTTGCGGTGACGACGTCTAGCTTTGCCGGAGACTATGATTTTTTAAGGAGGCATACATATGGAAGGATGGACCGAAGAAGAGATTAGGAACAAGGAGTTAATGGCGCCATGCGGCCTATACTGTGGTGCATGCGGGGTTTACATAGCCACGAGGGACGGAAATGCGAAATTCAGGGCTATCATGGGGAACCTCTATGGAACGAAACCCGAAGAGACGGCATGTTTGGGGTGTATGCAGATCGATCCGCCGCGGAAGATCTATGGTTTTTGCAGGCAATGCCCGATAAGGAGCTGCGTAAAATCAAAGGGGTTTTATTCGTGCCATCAGTGCGGGGACTGGCCATGCACCATGATAGAGAATTTCGGCTTTGCCACCGGCGTCAGAGTAATGAAAAGCACGATTCCTCTATGGCGAGCTAAAGTAGCCGAGCATGGTGATGAGAAGGGCAGCGTAGAATGGGCCCGGGCAGAATGTGCCCGCTATCATTGTCCGACCTGCGGCAAACCGCTTTTCAGAGGGGCGCAACGCTGCAGGGCATGCAACAAACCAGTAGCCGATGAATTGGACGGCGTTCTCTGAATTTTTTAGTGCGGGGGTGCAGCCGGCTTTGCCTTCAACAGACGCTTAGTGCGTTGCAGATGAGGATTATTAAGGGGGCGTTGTTACCGGCGTTGTTTTTGTGGGCACTAACTGCGTTCCTGGGCTGGGGGCGCCAACCCACCCGAATCTCACAGCCTTTGAGCTGTTGAGTCCAGGGGTTCGGGGTATAGTACTATCCCATTCAGGAAGCAAAAAACTCGCCTTTGGTGCGATCTTTGTTTCAAAATCCAGTCAAAGGCGGGATAAAGTCCCGCCCTTGGCGGGGTAGTTTACGTTCACAAAGTTACCCGAAATTACTCCCCAAAATTACGATTTCCCCTTGACAATTGTGGATCGATAGGATATGAGAACAGGCGTTGTAAACACGCCCCGGGCGTGGCGTCGTCATCCTCAAATTCCTATACCATAGGGGAGAACTGATGCTCAACACATACGTGCCTGTCTTGTTTTTAATCGGACTCGCCGTTTTCTTTGCTGTCTTTGCCGTCGGTGTCTCGCACCTCTTAGGGCCCCGAAGGGTTAATCCGGTCAAGGCCTCACCCTATGAATGCGGGATGATCACCCTCGGGCCCACCCATCAGGCCGTCCCCATCAAGTACTACATCATCGCCATGCTCTTCCTCGTCTTCGATTTGGAGGTGGTCTTCCTCTACCCCTGGGCAATAGTCTTCCGTAAGCTCGGGGTATTCGGTTTTGTGGAGATGATGATCTTCGTCTTCATCCTCCTTATCGGTTTCATCTATGTTTGGAAAAAAGGAGCCCTAGAATGGGAATAGAGGTCAAGCTCGGTGATAACATCGTTACGGCCTCCCTCAGCAAACTGGTCAACTGGGCGCGCAAGAACTCCATCTGGCCGGTAACCTTCGGCCTGGCCTGCTGCGCCCTGGAGATGATGGTCACCAGTTCTGCAACCTACGACATCGCCCGGTTTGGTGCCGAGGTGTTTCGGCCCTCCCCCAGGCAGTCCGACCTCATGATCGTGTCGGGGACGGTCACTAAGAAGATGGCCCCCATGGTCAAGAGGATCTACGAGCAGATGCCCGAGCCCAAGTGGGTGATTGCCTACGGCGCCTGCGCCTGCTCAGGGGGGATCTTCCAGACCTACAACGTCGTGCAGGGGGTGGACCAGATCATCCCCGTCGACGTCTATGTGCCGGGGTGCCCCCCCAGACCTGAGGCCCTCCTGACGGCCCTGATCAAGCTGCAGGAGAAGATCTCTACGGAGAGCCTCCTGGACCGAAAGGACGAGATTCGCCCCCTGAGGGTTGAGGAGATCCGGTAGGAGAGATCGTATGCGGAATGCGCAGATCACCCCTCGGAAGCTGAAAGAAAAGTTCCCTGACGCTATTCTCGATACCCTTTCATTCCGGGAGGAGGAGACGGTGGTGGTCAAGAAGGAGGCAATCCTCCCCATCTGCCGCTTCCTCGCCCAAGAGCCTGCCCTCTCGTATGATTTCCTCACCGATATCTGCGGCGTCGATTATCCGGACAGAGAGAAGCGATTTGAGCTGGTCTATCACCTCTACTCCATGGGGCGCAACACGAGGTTGCGTCTCAAGACCGCAGTGGGTGAGGGGGAGGCCCTCTCTACGGTGGAGTCGGTCTGGAAGGCTGCTACCTGGTTTGAGCGAGAGGCCTACGATATGTTCGGCCTCACCTTTGAGGGGCACCATGACCTGCGCCGGCTATTGACCTGGGATGGATACAAGGGTCATCCCCTGCGCAAGGACTTCCCCGTTAAGGGCGAGGATTTCGAGCACTATGAGGTCCCGGCAATGCCGCCGGACGCCTTTTCCACGATGCCGGAGGAGGCTGGGGGCGAGCGGGAGATGATTTTGAACATGGGTCCCCAACACCCGGCCACCCACGGGGTGTTGCGGGTGGTCCTGAAGCTGGATGGCGAGATAATCCGCGATGCGGTGCCCTACGTGGGGCACCTGCACCGGGGCGTGGAGAAGCTGGCGGAGCAGATGACCTATACGCAGGCCATCACCCTTACCGACCGTCTGGACTACACCGCAGGCATATGCAATAACCTGTCGTATGTCCTGACCGTTGAGAAGCTCCTGGGTATCGAGGCCCCCAAACGGGCCCAGTACATCCGGGTGATGATGGCTGAGTTGCAGCGCATCGCAGCCCACCTGCTGTGGCTCGCCACCCATGCCCTGGACATGGGGGCCATGACCGTCCTGTTCTATTGCTTTCGAGAGCGGGAAACGGTCATCGACATCCTCGAGGATATCACCGGGGCGAGGTTGACCCCCAGCTTTCTGCGCATCGGGGGCCTGGCTGCCGATCTCCCCGACGGCGTCGAGGCGAAGATCAAGGCCTTTCTCGATGACTTCCCCCGCCGCATGCGCGAATATGAGACGCTTCTTACCAAGAATATCATTTGGCTGAAGAGGACCAAGGACGTGGGGGTCATCAGCCCCGAGAAGGCCATCAATTGGGGTCTCACCGGCCCGGTCATCAGGGGTTCAGGGGTCAACTGGGACATCCGCAAGGCCTTTCCCTATTCGAGCTATGATGAGTTCGCCTTTGAGATCCCCATCGGGGAGCATGGCGACGTCTACGACCGCTACCTCGTGCGCCTGGAGGAGATGAGGCAGTCCGCCCGGATCGTCCGGCAGGCCCTGCAGGGGCTCCCCAAGGGCAAGGTCCGCGTTGCTGATCCCCGCGTGACGCCGCCGGCAAAGGAGGAGTTGGGGAAAGAGATTAACGCCGTGATCCGCCACTTCAAGCTCATGTCCGAGGGGATATCACCGCCCCCGGGAGAGGTCTACTGCAGCGTCGAGAACCCCAAGGGGGAGCTCGGGTGGTATCTGGTGAGCGATGGGACGAACCGGCCTTATCGGTATAGGATCCACACCCCCAGCTTTGTGAACGTGGCGGTCTTGCCGGAGATGATTAAGGGGCTTCTGGTGGCCGATGTGGTGGCCGTCATCGGGAGCATTGATATCGTATTGGGGGAGATAGATAGGTGAAGATGGGAAACGTAATCTTCAGCTCTTGGAAAGGCGAGGTAGTCGATAACCGGAGGAAGACCGGGAGGAAGGTTGCACTGCCGGCGCACTTGAAGCTGCCCGCCGAGTTCAAGCCCGGCGTCCCGATCCAGGCCTTTATGGGATGGAACGGCTTCGCCATCCGTGCAAAGAAGACAAGCGTCGTCGACATGTGCCGGGCCTACATGGAGGCGGTGCAGGCGGTCTCCTGCGGCAAGTGTTTTCCCTGCCGGGTCGGCACCAAGGTGATAGCCGAGATTCTCGAACGTATCACCGAGGGCAAGGGGAGGATGAAGGATCTGGACCAGATGAATGCCCTCGGCCGCTCCATCCTGGAGGGCTCCAAGTGCCAGATCGGGCAAACCGGCCCTGTGCCGCTGCTGGCGGCGCTCGAGCACTATCGCGCTGAATTTGAAGCAGTCATTGCAAACAAGAAAAAGGTCCCGCGCGGTAAGTACCGGATAAAGCTCACCGCCCCCTGCATGAATGTCTGCCCGGCCCACCTGGACATCCCCACCTACATAGAGCGGATCGCCGAAGGAAACTTCGTCGATTCCCTGCGGGTCATCAGGGAGCGGACCTGCCTGGCAGGAACGCTGGGGAGGATCTGCGTGCGCCCCTGCGAGTCCAACTGCCGCAGGCTCAATGTGGAGGAAGCCCTCGACATCAGGCACCTCAAGCGATTCGTGGCCGATTATGAGCTGGAAAAGAAGAGGAAGCCGCTCGTCCCGGCCCCTCGGGCAAAAAAAGACAAGCGCGTGGCTATCATCGGGGCGGGACCGGCAGGGCTCTCCTGCGCCTACTACCTGGCCCTTAAGGGATATCCCGTTACCATCTTCGAGCAAGGGGACGAGCCAGGGGGGATGGCTGCCGTGGGTATCCCCGACTATCGGCTCCCGCGCCCCATCCTACGCCAGGAGGCGGCGATCGTCACCTCGTTGGGGGTCGAGATCAGATATAAGACCGAGGTGGGCAAGGCAATCGCCCTCGGCGATATAAAAAAGGAATACGCAGCCATCTTCATCGGCGTGGGGGCCCAGGACTCCATGCCCATGGGGGTCAAGGGAGAGGACGCCGGATATGAGGGTTTTATCCCCGGGGTCCAGTACCTCTACAGCATCAACAAGGGTGCG
>MGQS01000010.1:6476-7252 GCA_001797905.1 Deltaproteobacteria bacterium RBG_16_54_11
CTTGAGAGTCGGAAAGGCGGATGTCAACCTCCTCTACCGTCGTACCCGCAAGGAGATGCCTGCCGATGCGGTGGAGATCCATGACGCCGAAGAGGAGGAGGTGCGGTTCGAGTATCTCTGCGCCCCCGCCAAGATCATCGAGGACAAGGGTCGCGTGAAGGGTGTGGAGTGCATCCGGATGGAGCTCGGGGAGCCGGATGAATCAGGCAGACGCCGGCCGGTGCCTATAAAAGGATCGGAGTTTGTCGTCGATACCGATATCCTGATCCCGGCCATCGGACAGCGTGTGGACCTCTCATTTATACAAGAAAAGGATGGTATTAAAGCCACCAAGTGGTCCACGGTGGCTGCGGACGATGAGACCTTCCAAACCTCTCAGCGCGGGATCTTCTCCGCCGGGGACTGCGTGACCGGCCCCGATGTCCTCGTGCGGGCGGCAGGCAATGCCCGCCTGGCTGCGGAGATGATCGACCTCTACCTCCAGGGGAAGCAGGTGGAGACGAGCGATGACGAGCAACTGGAGCGGTTGATGGCCGAGATCGGGGTCTACGACCCCGAGGAGGCAATCGGGATCATCCCCGGGATGAAGCGGGAGCAGCTGGAGATGTTGCCCCCGGATTCCCGCAAGAGGACCTTTGCAGAGGCCGAGAAGGGGTTTCCCGTTGATGCCGCCATGCGGGAGGCTGCGAGGTGTCTCAGGTGTTATCGCGTGGGCCTCGTGGCGATAGGGAAATAGGATGGGGGAGGCGATGGTCACCATAACCATTGATGGCAGA
>MGQS01000010.1:7547-22598 GCA_001797905.1 Deltaproteobacteria bacterium RBG_16_54_11
TGCAGGATCTGGTCTTCGCCTTCGGCATCGATCACCAGGAGTATCAGGCGACCAGGACCACCCAGGGGATGCGGGAGTTCGCCACCCCCCTCATCAGACAGTGGGGTGATCGGTGCGTCATGTGCCTGCGCTGCATCAGGGCCGACCATGAGATCGTCCGCACCCATGCCATCGACCTCGTAGGCACGGGGAACGAGGCCCAGGTGGGGGTAACGAATGCAGATGCCTGTATCTCCTGCGGGGAGTGCCTGCAGGTCTGCCCGGTCGGTGCCCTCACCGAGCGGGTCAGCCGCATCAAGGCCCGCCCCTGGCAGTCTCAGAAGGTCCTTACCACCTGTCCCTACTGCTCCCTGGGGTGCCAGCTGGAGCTCACCTGCTTCGAGAACCGGGTCATCGGCGTGACGGCGCCGACCGGTGTCGGGAGCAACAGGGGGAGCCTCTGCCTTCGGGGGATCTTCGGCTATGACTTCCTCCACCACCCCCAGCGGATCACGGCACCCATGATCAAGCAGGGCGGCTCCTGGAAGGAGGTCCCCTGGGAGGAGGCCCTCTCCTACACCGCGGCCATGATCAACAAGGTCATTCTGGGCAGCGGCCCTGAGGCGGTGGGGGGATTGATCTCCCCGCGCTCAACCAACGAAGAGGCCTACCTCTTTCAGCGATTCATGCGGGAGGTGGTGGGGACGCATAATATCGATAGCACCGGTCGGCTCTGTCTGGAGCCGTACCGCTTGGCTATACAAGAGGTACTGGGGAGGGATTGTCTCCCCTACACCCTCGATGATATCGTCCACAGCGACTGTATCGTCGTCGCCGGAGGCGATCTGGATGCGAACAACAACATCATCGCCGCCAATCGTGTCCGTGAGGCCCTGTGGCGCCGGGGGGCGCGCCTCATCGTGCTCCATCCCCGGCAAGGCAGATTGGCTGAGGAGGCGGATTGCTGGTTTGCCCTGCGGCCGGGTGCAGAGGCGGTCTGGGCACAGGGGATGATCCACCTCCTCCTGAAACAGCAAGAGGCCGGGGGATCGGCAGGGGATAAGATAAAGGGATTCAAGGAACTCAAAGAGGCGGCCAAAGGATTCACCCCCGCGGCCGTGGCGAAGGAGATCGGCGTTTCGGCTGACCTCCTCCAGGAGGCGGCTGAATACCTGGCGCAGGCGAAACGGCCGGCCTTCCTCTGTTCTCCGCCGCTCGGGCAGGGGCTCGATGGGGTGGATCAGATCAAGGCGTTGGTCAACCTGGCCTTGCTGTGCGGGGCCTTTGCCGACGGGGGAGGGTTTCACTTTGTGGGACCCCAGAGCAACATGGTCGGCGTCGTCGAGATGGGGGCCGCGCCCGCACTCCTCCCCGGCTATGGTCCAAGCAGCAAAAAGGGGCTTTCGGCTGTGGAGCAGTTTCAGGCAGCTGCCAAGGGCAGGCTCAAGGCCTTGTTCGTCATCGGGGAAAACCCCCTCATTACCCTCCCCAGGGCCGTGGTGGAGGAGGGGATTGAGGCCCTGGAGTTTTTGGTGGTCCAGGATATGTTCCTCTCGGAGACAGCCGAGCAAGCACACGTCTTTCTTCCGGCGCTTTCCTTTGCGGAGTCAGTGGGCACCTTCACCAACTGCGAGGGGCGGGTCCAACAGCTGCGCCGGGCCTTAGAGCCCCCCGAGGGCCTGCTATGGACAGGGGAGATCTTATCGGATGTTGCCTCCTTCATGGGCAAAGAGATGCCCGTCGCCTCCCCGGCACGGGTCTTTGCAGAGATGGCAAAGATCAATCCATTATATAAGGGTATGGTCTTTGATGCGCACGCCCCCCAGCACAGGGATGGCATCGGGGGTGCAGTGTTGCAGAAGGCGGCTTTCGGGGCCGTCCAATCGCAACCTTCGCCGGGAGACAAAGGGTATCCCTTTTCCCTCTCCATAGAAGGTATCTTCGAAAACCACCTCATCGGCACCGGCCATCAGAAGAGGGCCCAGGGGCTGGCTCAGGTCTCCCGTTGCTTTCTGGAGATGAACGCCGAGGAGGCCAAGCGGATAGGCGTCGCAGACGGCGATGGCGTACGAATCCTCACCCCGTGGGGTGAGGCCGTGGCGGCGGTACAGTGTTCGGAGGAGATGAGGCGGGATTGCCTCTACCTCTTTTTCTCCTTTTATGATGTGGATGCCGCGCAACTGGTGGGTCCCGATACCGACCCCCAATCACACGTGCCTGCTTACGGGCGTATGCCCGCGAGGGTGGAAAAGGCGTAAGGAGAGCAGATGGAGCTGGCCTATTTCCTGATAGAGACTGTCGTCAAGGTGGTGGCGGTCTTCGCCGTCCTGATGCTGGTTGTGGCCTATCTCACCCTGGCCGAGCGGAAGATATTGGGGCGCATCCAGGTGCGGTACGGGCCCAATCGGGTGGGTCCCTTCGGCCTGTTCCAGCCCATCGCCGACGGGATCAAGGCCTTCTTCAAGGAAGACTTAGTCCCGGCGCGGGCCGATAAGACCCTCTTCGTCATCGCCCCCATGATCAGCATCACGGCAGCCATATCGCTCTTTGCCGTGATCCCCTTCGGGGAGCAGATAGAGCTCTTCGGCAGGAGGATATCCCTCACCATCGCCAGTCTCGATATCGGGCTGCTTTATGTCTTTGCCGTTGCCTCCCTGGGGGAGTACGGGATCGTCCTGGGCGGCTGGTCCGGTTATAACAAATACGGCCTCATGGGCGCTTTACGGGCGGCAGCCCAGATGATCAGCTATGAGGTGGCCCTGGCCCTCTCGGTGATGGGGGTCTTGATGATCGCGGGGACCCTCAACCTGGTCGAGATCGTGCGGCAGCAGGCCGGGTGGCACTGGAACATCCTGTATCAACCCTTTGCCTTTATTTTTTACCTCGTCTGCGCGCTCGCCGAGATCAACCGCACCCCCTTTGATATGCCTGAGGCCGAGGCGGAGCTGGCCTGCGGCTTTAACATCGAGTACAGCAGCATGAAGTTCGCCCTCTTCTTTATGGCGGAGTACGCCCATCTGGTAGCGGTCTGTGCCATCGCCACCACGCTCTTTCTCGGGGGGTGGGACGGTCCGTTTAACCTGCCGCCTGCCCTGTCGTGGATCTGGTTTGTGGCCAAGACAGGCATCCTCGTCTATTTCTTCATCTGGGAGCGGGGGACCTTTCCACGGCTGCGGTATGATCAGATCATGCGGTTCGGGTGGAAGTTCCTGCTGCCCTTGACCCTGGCCAATATAGTGGGCACGGGGTTGTATATGGTCTTGAGGGGGATGTAAGCGCGATGGCTATGCCACTGCTAAGGGGAATCGGGCTGCTCTTTACGACGGTCTTTGCCCTCTTAAAGGGATTACGGCTGACCCTTGCCATGTTTTTCTCACGCCCGATAACCATTCAATATCCAGAGAGGAAACGGGAGGTCTCCCCCCGGTGGCGGGGGGTCCACTACTTCGAGCGCAACGAGCGAGGCGATACCCGCTGCGTGGCCTGTGGGCTCTGTGTAGCCATCTGCCCCTCCCAGTGCATCCGTTTGGTGGCGGTGGAGCTGGATAATGGAGAGCGATATCCGGAGATCTATGAGATCAACTCCGTCAGGTGCATCTACTGCGGCATGTGCGCGGAGGCCTGCCCGGTAAATGCCATCAAGCTGGGGCGGAACTACGAATTTGTCGATTACCGGCGCGAGAACCTCGTCCTCGATAAGGAGAGGCTCCTGGCCAATAGGCCGGAGGGGGTATAGGTGATGACGGGGAGCATCTTTTACTGGATCGCCTTCGTTGTGACTGCCCTCGCGGCGGTCTTTGCCGCCGTGATGGTGATCACCCGGCGTAACCCCATCCACTCGGCCATGTTTTTAGTCCTCAACTTCCTCTGCATCGCCGTCCTTTACCTGCTGTTGAACGCGCAGTTTATCGCGATCATCCAGGTAATGATCTATGCCGGTGCCATCATGATGTTGGTCATCTTCGTCATCATGCTGCTGAGCGTGGAGGAAGAGGAGCGGAGGCGCAAGATCCCGGTCCCGCTCGCTCAGATGCTCGGCATGGTTTTGGTCTTTATTCTGTTTGCGCAGCTCATCTTTGGGGTGGTTGTTAAGGTCTTGCCGGGGGAGCAAGGCGAGTTCAGCCCCGAGCGGATAGCCGAGCTCGGTGATGTCAAGACAATAGCGGGTCTCCTCTTTACAAAATTCCTCTTCCCCTTTGAGGTGGCCTCCATCATCCTCTTGGTGGGGATCATCGGGGCGGTGATCCTGAGCAAAAAGGAGCGTTAGCAGCGATGCCGGCAAGTGTGACGCCTCTCTATTTTTTTGTTGTGAGCGCCCTGATCTTCGCCATCGGCGCGGCGGGGGTCTTGATCAGGCGGAATGCCATCGTCGTCTTCATGTGCATCGAGATGATGCTGAGCGCCGTCAACCTCACTTTTATAGCCGCCGCGCACTATCTCAATTCCCTGGACGGCGTCCTGATGGTCTTCTTCGTGATGACGGTGGCGGCGGCTGAGGCGGCTGTCGGCCTGGGCATCTTCGTCCTCCTCTTCCGGGGGCGCAAGACCATCAGGGTGGATGAGATCAATCTCTTGAAGTGGTGAGATGGAAGGAAGCATTCTATGATCGATCTGGTGTGGCTGATACCCCTCTTTCCTGCCGTCGGGTTTCTCTTTAACGGCCTGATCGGAAAGTGGCTGGACCTCGACAAGCGGGTCGTCGGCTCGGTGGCGTGCACCGCCCTCGGGCTGTCATTCCTCTTCTCCATCCTGATCTTTTTCAGCCTGCTCAAGCTCCCCCCGGAGGCCAGGGCCGCCGTGCCCGACAAGGTCCTCTTCGACTGGATCGTCTCGGGAGATTTCAAGACAGTGATCGGGTACAAGGTCGACCCCCTCTCCATCGTCATGGCCCTCGTGGTCAGCGGGGTGAGCTTTTTCATCCACGTCTATTCCGTGGGCTACATGCACGATGATCCGGGCTTCACCCGGTACTTCGCCTATCTCAATCTCTTCGTCTTCATGATGCTCACCCTGGTTTTGGCCAACAACTTCCTCCTCATGTTCGTCGGATGGGAGGGGGTGGGGCTCTGCTCGTATCTCCTCATCGGCTTTTGGTTCGAGCGGGATGCGCCGGCGAATGCCGGCAAGAAGGCCTTTGTGGTCAACAGGGTAGGGGATTTCGGCTTCTTGCTGGGTATCTTCCTGATCTTTGCCCATCTGGGGACGGTGGGGTTCAACGAGGTCTTTGCCAAGGCCCCATCCCTCGATACGGCGACCGTGACTCTCATTACGCTGATGCTCTTTGTAGGGGCTGCCGGCAAGTCGGCGCAGATCCCCCTCTATGTATGGCTCCCCGACGCCATGGAGGGTCCCACCCCGGTCAGCTCCTTGATCCATGCCGCCACCATGGTCACCTCGGGTGTCTATATGATCGCCCGCTGCCATCTCCTGTACAGCATGGCCCCGATCTCTATGGCCGTCGTGGCCATTGTCGGAGCAGCCACGGCCCTCTATGCCGCCAGCATGGGGCTTCTGCAGTTCGATATCAAGCGGGTGCTGGCCTACTCCACCATCAGCCAGCTTGGGTATATGTTCCTGGCGGTCGGGGTGGGGGCCTTTAGTGCAGGGATCTTTCACCTCATGACCCACGCCTTTTTTAAGGGACTCCTCTTTCTGGGGGCAGGGAGCGTGATGCACGCCATGAGCGGGGAGTTGGACATGAGAAAGATGGGCGGCATCTGGAAGCGCGTCCCCATCACCTTCTTGACCTTCTTGGTGGCGACCCTGGCCATTGCGGGTATCCCCGGTTTCTCGGGGTTCTTCAGCAAGGACGAGATCCTCTGGCAGGCCTTCAGCAGCAACCACGGCCACCTGTATCTCTGGGTTGTGGGGGCCGTTGCCGCAGGGATGACCGCCTTCTACATGTTCCGGCTGCTCTTCGTCACCTTTTTGGGGCCATGCCGGGCCTCCGAGGAAGTGAAGAAGCACATCCATGAGTCCCCTCCCATCATGACCATCCCCCTCATGGTCTTGGCCCTGCTCTCGGTCATCGGCGGATACGTGGGGATACCCCACATCCTCGGGGGGAGGAATTTCTTCCATGAGTTTCTCGCCCCGGTGCTGGGGGGAGCTCCTCAGGGGACAGAACATGCCGCCTTTTCCTTGGTCAGGCCCGTCTTTGCCAGCGGGGGGGCAGCAGTGGGTGAAGGCGTCAACATGGAGCTCCTCCTCATGGGCGTCTCCGTGGCCGTCGCCATCATCGGGATATGCATCGCCTTTTATCTCTATATCTGGAAGACCGAGGTCCCCAAGCGATTGGGGGAGCGGTTTAAGACCATCTATACCATCGTCTTCAATAAGTACTACGTGGATGAGATCTATGAGGTCTGCTTTGTCAACAGCACCAAGAAGCTCGGTACCTTCTTATGGCGGAGGTTCGATGACGGGGTCGTGGATCGGAGCGTGAACCTGGTGGCTGAGTTGATGGCCTGGCTGGGGAGCGTGCTGCGCAGGATCCAGACAGGCTACGTACAGAGTTACGCCCTCGGCATCATCCTGGGCGCCGTGATCATCATCATATTCTTGATCAGGTGAGGAGTCTTGCATGAACCCTGTGGGCTTTCCCCTCTTGACCGCAGTTACCTTCTTCCCCCTGGCAGGGGCCGTCATGCTCCTCTTTTTACCCAGGGCCAAGGAGGAATCTCTCAAGCGTGCCGCCTTGGTCATCTCGCTCGTGGAATTCGTCATCTCGCTTCCCCTCTTCATCTGGTTCGATGAGGGGGCGGCCGGGATGCAGTTCGCGGAGCGGGTCCCGTGGATCTCCGAGTGGGGGGTATCCTATAGCATCGGGATCGACGGCATCAGCCTCCTCTTGGTCCTCCTGACCACCTTCCTGACGGTGTTGTGCATCCTCAGCTCCTGGCGGGCGGTGGAGCGGATGGTAAAGGAATACCTGATCGCCTTCCTCATTCTGGAGACGGGGATGATCGGGGTCCTGGTCTCCCTGGATCTCATCCTGTTCTATGTCTTCTGGGAGGTCACCTTGATCCCCATGTACCTCATCATCGGGGTCTGGGGCGGTCCGCGGAGGATCTACGCCGCCATCAAGTTCTTCCTCTATACGATGGCAGGGAGCGTCTTGATGCTGGTGGCCATCCTCGCCCTGTACTTCTTAAACGGGAAGGCAACGGGCGAGTACACCTTCGACCTGCTCAAGCTCTACCAGGCCGGCCTGCCTGCCACGACCCAGTATCTCATGTTTGCTGCCTTTGCCCTGGCCTTTGCCATCAAAGTGCCCATGTTCCCCTTCCACACGTGGCTGCCCGATGCCCACGTGGAGGCCCCTACTGCCGGCTCGGTGATCCTGGCCGGCATCCTCCTGAAGCTCGGGACCTACGGGTTCATCCGCTTCGCCATACCGCTCTTTCCCGTTGCCGCCTTCAAGGCGATCCCCATCATCTCCGTCTTGGCCCTCATCGGGATCATCTACGGCGCCCTCGTGTCGATGATGCAGGAAGACCTCAAGAAGCTGGTGGCCTTCTCCAGTGTGAGCCACCTCGGCTTCGTCATGCTGGGGATGTTCGCCTTCAACGTGCAGGGGGTGCAGGGGAGCATCTATCAGATGCTCAATCACGGGGTGAGCACGGGGGCCCTCTTTTTGATCGTCGGTATGGTCTACGAGCGCAGGCACACGAGACTGATCGCCGATTTCGGAGGCCTCGCCCGCGTGATGCCGGTCTTTGCCACCTTCTTCATGATCGTGGCCCTCTCATCCATTGCCCTGCCGGGGACCAACGGCTTTGTGGGAGAATTCCTCATCCTGTTGGGGGCCTTTAAAGCCAATCCCGTGTACGGGATCCTCGGAGCCACCGGTGTGATCTTGGCGGCGGCCTATATGCTCTGGATGTTCCAACGGGTAATGTTCGGCGCCATCACGCATGAGGAGAACCGGGCGCTCAAGGACCTCAACCTCAGGGAGATCGTGACCTTGATACCCATCATCGTCCTGATCATCTGGATGGGGGTCTTCCCCAAGTTCTTCTTCAAGAAGATGGACCTCTCGGTGCAAAACTTCCTCTACGATGTGAAGGCCAGGTATGAGTCCGCAACGGCCCCATCCGGCGCAGGGCAAGGGGCATCACCTGCGACTGAGGAAGTCCCCGGTTCGAAGGTGGATTCCACGATCGGCGTAAAGGAGTAGGAGGGAGATGGAGCTCTTTCAAGTTCAGGTTACAATGACAGACCTTCTGGTGATCGCCCCGGAGTTGGCGCTGACGGGCTTCGCCTTGGTGATCTTGCTCATGAGCGCCTTTGCCCGCCCGGAGCGGAGGGGATTCCTCGGCTACACGGCCCTGCTCGGCGTCGTAGCGGCCATGGTCTCCCTGTACTGGGGGATCGGGGTGGAGGCGAGCGCCTTCGGCGGCATGGTGAGGATCGATCCCCTCTCCTTCTTCTTCAAGGCGATGATATTGCTCATCTGCCTGCTGATCGTCTTGGTCTCCCTGGGCTATGCCAAGCGGGAGGGGATAGGGTTCGGCGAATATTATGTCTTGATCTTGTTCGCCGCCGTGGGGATGATGTTGATGGCCTCCGGGGTCAACCTCCTGATCATCTTTCTGGGGCTGGAGGTTATGTCCATTTCTATTTATATCTTGGCCGGCATCATGCGGGATGATACGAGATCGGTGGAGGCGGCCTTTAAGTACTTTTTGCTGGGGGCCTTTGCCTCGGCTTTTCTGTTGTATGGTATCGCCCTGATCTACGCTTCCACCGGCACCCTCGATCTTGCCGGAATCGGACGGGTTCTCGCCGAACAATCGTGGATCAGCGGCCGCCCCATCCTCATCACCGGAGTCGCGCTGCTCACGGTGGGATTCGGCTTTAAGCTCGCCCTGGTCCCCTTTCACATGTGGACGCCCGACGTCTATGAGGGGGCCCCCACCTCCATCACCGCCTTTATGGCCACGGGGGTCAAGGCCGCGGGGTTCGCTGCCTTTGTCAGGGTCTTCTTCTATGCCCTGCCGTCTTTGCAGGCCCACTGGACGCAGATCATGTGGATCTTGGCGGTGGCCACGATGACGGTGGGGAATATCATCGCCCTTTCCCAAAGCAATATCAAGAGAATGCTCGCCTACTCCAGCATTGCCCATGCAGGCTACATCCTGGTAGCCTTTGTGGCCGGCAACGAACTGGGCATATCGGGCATCCTCTTCTACCTCCTGGCCTATGTCTTTATGAACATCGGGGCCTTTACGGTGGTGATCCTGCTGGGGAAGAAGGGGGAGGAGAATACCCTGATCGGCGATTACGCGGGTATCGGCTATCACCACCCCCTCTTGGCCCTCGCCATGGCCGTCTTCATGTTCTCCCTGGCCGGGGTGCCCCCCACGGCCGGTTTCATGGCCAAATTCTATGTCTTCAGCGCGGCGGTGAAGGCCGACTACTACTGGCTGGCCGTCATCGGGGTCTTGAACAGCGCCGTCGCCGCCTATTACTACCTGAGGGTGCTGATCTACATGTACTTCCGGGAGCCGGAGCGGGAGCAGGCTATCGGTGGCTTCTCACCCGCTGCCGTCCTGGCCATCATTATATCGGTTTGGGGGGTGTTGCAGATGGGGATCTTGCCTTCGGCATTTCTGGCCCTGGCCCGGCAATCCATCCAGTTCCTGTTGTGAGCCGGGGATCCTCCACCTACCTTCCCTTCCTATCATGAGGAAAAACCGTTACAGAGCTATTTCCATCTCGTTGACAGAAGAGCGAAGAGTGGAGTAGTCTATACCGTATGGATAGGCGATAAAAAATCAACCATTCACGAAAAAGGAGGGGACAGTGAACATCTACGTGGGCAATTTGTCGTCGGACATCACTGAGGAAGATGTGCGGGGGGCTTTTGAGCCTTTTGGGCAGGTTGAATCCGCTAAGATCATTAAGGACAAGTACAGCGGAGAATCGAGAGGATTCGGGTTCGTGGAGATGCCCTCGGCGGATGAAGCCAAAGCCGCCATCACCGGCCTTAATGGCAAGGAATTAAAGGGAAAGACGCTGAACGTCAATGAGGCGCGTCCTCGCACGGAAAGACCTCGCGGTGGAGGAGGTGGAGGAGGTGGAGGAGGCAGGGGCCGGGGCAACCGTTTCTAACCTTAGGCACCAAGATACACTACAAAATATCGCCTATCGCTGAAGCTGACAGTGCTGAAGCGTCACGCTTGTTGCGCTAAGGCTGAGCTCTGGTGTTATGCAGTTCTGGGAGGTCAAAGGCATATTAGAGGCTGAAGTGTTGTGGGAGCCTGTCGATCTTCAACTCGAGATCGAGATCGCTCAGGCCGCGGATCTGATGAGCGATGTCTTGAGCCAAAGCATGGGCGGGGAACTCCTGCTTACGGGTTTGGTCAACTCCCAGGTGATCAGGACGGCGGAGATGGTCGATATCAAGGCCATCGCCTTCGTCCATGGCAAGAGGCCTGATGAGAAAACCATCGAATTGGCCAGGATAAAAGGCATTCCCTTATTGACCACGAGGCTCTTTCTTTTTGAGGCCTGCGCCAGGCTGGCCATGAGAGGGCTGACCGGGAGCTCGGGGACCATCTGGTGAGTACGTGTTGATGCAGGGAAAGGCGCTGGAGTGGGCATATGAGATAGAGGGGAAGGACTTCAGGAACGCGGGGAAGGTCTCGAGCAAGGTTAAGGAGATCTTGAAGGAACTCGGGTTCGATCCTGCATTCGTGAGGGGGGTGGCCATCGCCTCCTATGAGGCGGAGATGAATGTGGTCTGCCATGCGGAGAAGGGGACGTTGCACTTCGCCATCCTTCCGGAGGCGCTGAAAATCGTGGTAGAGGACCAGGGGCCCGGCATACCCGATATCGCATTGGCCATGCAGGAGGGATACTCCACCGCCCCTGCCGAGATCAGGGAGATGGGATTCGGGGCGGGGATGGGGCTGCCCAACATGAAGAAGAACACCGATGAATTGAACATCGCCTCCACGGTGGGCAAGGGGACGGTGGTGGAGATGGTCATCAGGCCCCCCCTCCCCAGAGAATGATCAGGATGAAGCGATCGTATGGGATCATTACCATCGATGAGGACAAATGCCAAGGATGCGTCAACTGTATTATGTCCTGCCGCACCGAGGCCGTCAGGATATTCGAGGGCAAGGCCCGGATCGTCGCCGCTCGATGCATCTACTGCGGCAAGTGCTTTCGCGATTGCCCGGAAAATGCCATTACCTCCCGGACCCATGGCCTGGCTGATCTAAAAGATTTTAAATACACCATTTGCATTCCGAGCTCCACCATCTATGCCCAATTCCCCGGGGAGGGCGCGCCCAACAGGATCCTCTGCGCCCTCAAGTCCCTCGGTTTTGACTACGTCTATGAGGAGGCGATCGGAGCGGAGGTGGCGAGTATCGCCACCCAGGAGTACCTCAAGGCGTATCAAGGTCCTTATCCCCTCATCTCTTCCCTCTGCCCGGCCATCATCAGGTTGATCCAGATCAGGTTTCCCCATTTCGTCGATCAGATCAACCCCATTGATCTCCCGGCGGAGATCGCGGCCAAGGATATCAGAAAGGCGAAGGCTCGGGAGCTGGGGATCAAGGAAGAAGAGTTGGGCATCTTCTATCTGGTACCGTGCCCGGCCACGATGGTGGCGATCACGAAGACGGAGACCAAGGAGCGATCGAATATAGATAGGGTGATCTCTATCGCAGACATCTATGGGCAGTTGCTGGCGGCCTTGCGGGAGGTGAGGAAAGAGGAGAATCTGCAGCAGGCGAGCGGGGCCGGGATCGGATGGGCGGTCAAGGGGGGTGAGATCAGGGAGCTGGAGCGGCAACAATCCCTGCGGGGCGACAAGGAGAGCATTGTGGTGGACGGGATCAAGAACGCCATCAATGTCCTCGATGAGATAGAGAACGGCAAGCTGCGCAACGTCGAATTCATCGAGGCCAGGGCCTGTCCCGAGGGGTGCGTGGGCGGGGCCCTGACAGTGGCTGACCGTTATGTGTCCAGGGGAAGGATCAGGAAGCTGATGCTCAGTAATGAGAAGGCATCGGCGGTAACCCGGGCAGAGGTGGTGAAACGCTTCAAAAAGGGGTACTACTTCTTCGAGAAGGGGTTGAAGCCGCGGCCCTTTGCCGGCCGCCTGGATGCCGATCCGCTCAAGGCCGTGGAGAAGATGAAGGTGCGGGATGAGATCCACGCCTCCCTCCCCGGTCTGGATTGCGGGGCCTGCGGCGCCCCCAACTGCCGCGCCTTTGCCGATGACGTGGTGCAGGGGAGGGCGGAGGTAACCGACTGTATCTTTAAGTGGCGGGAAGGGGTCAAGGACCTGGCCCGAGAGGTCATGCAGTTGGCGGAGAAACGCCCCCATTCCCTGCCCAAGAGGGGGAGATGAAGCTTACAGAGCTTATAAGGGAACTCGCCTTGACTGTCCGGTCAGCCGACAAGGGGCTCGACAGAGAGGTGAAAGGGGGATACGCGAGCGATCTGCTCAGCGATGTCATGGCTCATAGCAAGGAGGGGGATATCTGGGTGACTATCCAGGGACATCCGAATGTCGTGGCCGTAGCGACGCTGCGTGATTTGGCGGGGATCATCCTGGCCAATGGCCGGCAGCCCGATGCTGAGACGGTACAGCGGGCCGAGGAGGAAGGGGTTCCTATCCTGTGTACCCCCCTGCCGACCTACGAAATCGTGGGCAGACTCTATCGCCTGGGTATCCATGGCCAAGATTGATGGCGAGGGTTTATGCCTCAGATCTCCATATCCACACCTGTCTTTCGCCCTGTGCGGAGGTCGAGATGTCACCGGGCAACATCGCGCGCACGGCAATGGAGGCAGCGCTGGATATCATCGCGGTGACAGATCACAATTCGGGCAAGAATGCGCGGGCGGTCATCGAGGCGGCCGCTGATCTTCCGCTCACCGTCATCCCAGGGATGGAGGTCCAGAGCAGGGAGGAGGTCCACCTCCTCTCTCTCTTTGGAAGCCTTAAGGCCCTTGAGGAGTGGGATGCCTATATCTACCCATACCTCCCCGAGGTGCGCAACGACCCTGAAATCTTCGGCCATCAACCGATTGTTGATAAGGAGGGGTATGTTCTGCGTTTTGAAGAGCGATTATTGATCAGCTCCCTCGACCTCTCCCTGGAGGAGATCGTGAAGGGTGTCAGGGATCGGGAAGGAATCTGTATCCCCGCCCATGTGGACAGGGAGGCCTTCAGCATCATCCATCAACTGGGGTATATCCCCCCGGGCCTGCCCATAGCAGCCGTGGAGATCGCCGGCGGGCAGGGCGAGGCGCCGGAGGGTTATGAGGTGGTGATTGCCTCTGACGCCCATGCGCTGCGTGCAATCGGGCAGAGGAGGACCCTCTTCCTGCTGGAGGCCCCTACGCTTGAGGAGATCCACCAAGGGCTTCGGGGTGAGGGAGGCCGCCGGGTAAAGGGATTCGCGTAGTTTTGTATGCAGGACCTCTCCTTGCATATACTCGATATCGTGGAGAACTCCGTCGCCTCAAAGGCCTCGCAGGTGGCGATACGTATTACCGAGGACCTGGAAAAGGAGTGGATGACCTTGGAGATTGAGGATAATGGGGCGGGGATTTCCCCGGATCTCGTGGAGCGGGTGGTCGATCCCTTTTTTACCACCCGCTCCACCCGCAGGGTCGGCCTCGGGTTGTCCCTGCTGCAACAGGCAGCCCGGGCGTGCGAGGGGGATCTTAAGGTCCGATCCAGGCAGGGGAAGGGGACCCTGGTGCGGGCGACCTTCCGCTATCACCATATAGATTGCAAACCCTTGGGGGATATCGCCAGCACCCTGGTGGCCCTCATCGTGGGGAATCCCTCTATGGACTTTCGGTATGTGCACAGCAAAGGGGATAAGGCCTTTTGCTTAGATACCGTGGAGATCAAGCGGGAGTTGGAGGATGTCCCCATAGATCATCCCAAGGTGGTTCAGCTTATCAGGGATGAGACAAGAAGGGGGCTGGAGGAACTGGGTTACCATTTTTAAGAGCGGCAGTGGCGCGAAAAATTATGATATCCCCTTCCACTTATTGTACCTTGATTTTGTCGTACCAATGGGATACATAGTATTTTTTTGTAAGGAGTTATAAGCAAATAAAGAGGGGCGGAAAAGAGCGGGGTCGGCCTCGTGTTGCGTTCACCGCGGACTCCTCGCCATCTCTGCTCAGTAGATTTCAAGCAGCATACTAAGTCGAAGGAGGAAGGCAATGGGTGTTCACCAGGCAACGGTCTCGGATGAACTGCTCAAGGAGTTTTCCCAGGAGCAGCTCCAGCAGGTAGACGCCATCATAGAAAAATATCACGGGAAACCCGGTTCGCTCATCCCCGTATTGGCGGAGGTTCAGGGAGTGTTGGGATACCTCCCCCACGATGTCCAGCACCGCATTGCCGAAGGGCTCAACCTTCCCCAGAGCCAGGTCTTCGGCGTGGTGACCTTTTACTCTTTTTTTACCATGGTGCCCCGCGGGAGGCACATCATTCGCGTTTGCCTGGGGACCGCCTGTTACGTGCGGGGGGGGAAGAAGAATCTCGACCGCTTGGTGCAGGACCTGGGCATCGAGGCCGGTGCGACCACCCCGGATCGCAGGTTTTCCCTCGAGACCATCCGCTGTTTAGGGGCCTGCGGCCTCGCCCCGGTGATCGTGGTGGACGAGGATACCTATAAGCAGGTAAAGGAGCGTAAGGTGCGTGAGATGGTGGAACGATATGAGTAGGCCATCGCCTGTGCATGCAAGGAGGGAGCAATGCCGAAGATAAAGGTTGAGGATCTTAAGAGGATAAAAGAAGAGGTGCAGAAGGCCACCTCCCTGCGAGAGGGGGGGAAGCGGGTGAAGACAACTATCCACATGGGGACCTGCGGGATCGCCTCAGGGGCCCGGAAGGTCCTCAACACCCTGATCAGCGCCATCGAGGAGGAAGGGGTCCAGGACGTCATGGTGACCACCTCGGGGTGCATCGGGATCTGCAGCAAAGAGCCCCTTGTAACCGTGGAGGTGTTGGGGGAGGAGCCCATCACCTATCAGTCGATGGATGAAAACAAGATGCGGCAGGTCTTTAAGCGGCATATC
>MGQS01000010.1:22643-22758 GCA_001797905.1 Deltaproteobacteria bacterium RBG_16_54_11
GAATAAGATGGAGCAGAGGGAGGAAGGAACCGCATGAAGATATTTCGCTCGCATATCTTGGTATGCGGCGGCACCGGTTGTCACTCCTCGGGAAGCGCGGAGGTGCGGAAGGCCT
>MGQS01000010.1:22848-24773 GCA_001797905.1 Deltaproteobacteria bacterium RBG_16_54_11
TGGTGACCTACCCCGAGGGGATCATCTACATGCAGGTCTCCCCTGAGGATGCCGCTGAGGTCATCGAGGAACACATCCTCAAGGGGAGGCCGGTGGAGCGCCTCTTTTACCGGGAGCCCGTCACCGAAGAGATTATCCCCTACATGAAAGATATACCCTTCTTCGGTCTCCAGGAGCTGCGGGTGCTGCGCAACCGGGGTTTGATCGATGCGGAGCGGATCGAGGAATATATCGCCCGGGACGGATACCTCGCGGCTGCCAAGGCCCTGCTGGAGATGACCTCCGAGGGGATCATCGAGGAGGTGAAAAAGTCGGGCCTGCGTGGCAGAGGAGGCGGCGGATTCCCCACGGGCATGAAGTGGCAGTTTGCCTACCGATCGCAGGGGGAGGTGAAATATGTCCTGTGCAACGCCGATGAAGGGGACCCCGGGGCCTTCATGGATCGGAGTGTGCTCGAGGCCGATCCCCATGCCGTCCTGGAAGGGATGATCATCGCGGCCAAGGCCATCGGGGCCCATCAGGGGTACATCTACTGCCGCGCCGAATATCCCCTGGCGGTCCATCGGCTCAACATCGCCATCAATCAGGCGCGGGAGTACGGCCTGCTCGGCGATGACATCCTCGGTTCCGGTTTCTCCTTCGATCTGGAGGTCTATCAGGGGGCAGGGGCATTTGTCTGCGGCGAGGAGACGGCGCTGATGGCCTCTATTGAGGGGCGACGCGGCATGCCGCGCCCGCGCCCGCCGTTTCCGGCCCAGCAAGGCCTCTGGAAAAAGCCGACCATTCTTAATAATGTGGAGACCTTCGCCAATATCCCCCAGATCATCATCAGAGGCGGGGAGTGGTACGCCGGCATCGGGACCGAGGGTAGCAAGGGGACCAAGGTCTTTGCCCTCACCGGAGACGTCAACAACATCGGGCTGGTGGAGGTCCCCATGGGGACGACCATCGGCACCATCATCTTCGATATCGGCGGCGGCATCCCGAAAGGGAAGCGGTTCAAGGCTGCTCAGCTCGGGGGGCCGTCGGGGGGGTGCATACCGGTACAGCACCTCAATACCCCCACCGATTACGAGGCCATTACCCGGGTCGGGGCCATCATGGGATCCGGGGGGCTCATCTGCATGAATGAGGACGCCTGTATGGTGGACGTGGCCCGCTTCTTTATGGAATTCTGCCAGGATGAGTCCTGCGGAAAGTGCGTCCCCTGCCGCGTGGGGACGAAAAAGATGCTGGATATCCTCACCGCTATCTGCGAGGGCAGGGGCAAAGAGGGAGATATCGAGCTCTTGGAGGAGCTGGCGGCCACCATCAAGGACTCGGCCTTGTGCGGATTGGGTCAGACCGCTCCCAACCCCGTCCTCTCGACTATTCGTTATTTCCGGCATGAGTATGAGGCCCATATCAGGGATAAGAGATGTCCGGCCTCGGTATGCTCGGCCTTGTTCAAATCCCCCTGTCAGAACACCTGCCCGGTGGGGATGGATGCCCCGGCCTACATCGCCCTCATCAGGGCGAACCGCCTGGCAGATGCCTACAAGGTGCTGCTCAAGACCAATCCCTTTCCCAGCATCTGCGGGAGGGTGTGCGACCATCAGTGTCAGACCAAGTGCCGCCGGGGGCAGCTGGATGAACCGATAGCCATCAAATTCCTCAAGCGGTTCATCGCCGACAGCGCCCAGAGACCGAAGGTTGAACCGGTGCCCGTCGCTAGAAAGGAACGGATTGCGGTAGTGGGAGGGGGGCCTGCGGGCCTTACCGCAGCCAGAGAGCTCGCTTGCAGGGGATACGGCGTGACGGTATTTGAGGAGCTCCCCCACCTGGGGGGGATGCTGCGATACGGGATACCCGAATATCGGCTTCCCAGAGATGTCCTGGAGCGGGAGATCGACGATATCCGGGCTCTCGGGGTCCAGTTCAGGACC
>MGQS01000010.1:25546-25625 GCA_001797905.1 Deltaproteobacteria bacterium RBG_16_54_11
CCAGGTTATGGACGAAGAGGTTCAGGAGCAACCTCAGACCAGGATGTCCGAGAAGGAGGGGAGGGAGCGGCTCGGTTCC
>MGQS01000010.1:25706-28957 GCA_001797905.1 Deltaproteobacteria bacterium RBG_16_54_11
TAGGGGTGCCATAGTGTCTTGTTGAGGGAGGTTGAGATGAACGATACCGTGAACGTCACCATCGATGGGAGAGCGGTCAAGGCCGTGAAGGGTGAGACCATATTGGAGCTTGCCTCCCGGCAGGGGATCCGGATCCCCACCCTCTGCTATCACCCCCGGCTGCCCCTGGCCGGGGCGTGCCGGGTCTGCGCGGTAGAGGTGGAAGGGGCACGGACCCTGGTGGCCTCCTGCGTCTTTCCCATAGAGCAGGAGGGGATGGTGATCAAGACCGATACCGAGCGAGTTTTGCAGGCCCGACGTCTGGTTGTGGAGTTGCTCCTGGCGAGCGGCGACCACAACTGTCTGTTGTGTGAGTCCAACGGGCATTGCGAGCTCCAGGACCTTGTTTACGAGCTCAAGATAGAGCGCCCCCGCTTTCCCGCCGCTTCCCCTGGCCACGCCCTGGATCATTCCAATCCCATGATCTATCGGGACTTGAACAAATGCATCCTGTGCGGGCGCTGCGTCCGGGGATGCAATGAGGTCCAGGTCAACCAGGTGATCGACTTCGGCTACCGGGGCGGCAGGACCAAGATCGTCACTGCGGAGGACCGGAGTTACGGTGATTCCAACTGCGTCTTTTGCGGCGAATGCGTGCAGCTCTGCCCGGTCGGGGCGCTGGTGGAGAACAAGGCCCGGTTTGCCGGCAGGCCCTGGGCAATCAAAAAGGTCCCCACCACCTGCACCTACTGCGGGACGGGATGCACCATCGACCTCAATATCATCGATGGCAGGGTGGTCAAGATCACCGGCAACGAGGGGGGTGTCACGAACCAGGGGAGCCTCTGCGTCAAGGGGAGGTTCGGCTATGAATTCATCCACCATAAGGATAGATTGACCACACCCCTGATCAAAGAGGATGGTCGGTTCCGTGAGGCCACGTGGGATGAAGCGTTGGACCTCACGGCCCAGAGGCTCGGCCAGATTAAGGAAAAGCACGGTCCGGATGCCATCGGGGGCCTTAGCTCGGCCCGCTGCACCAATGAGGAGAACTATCTGATGCAGAAATTCATGCGGGCGGTGGTCGGCACCAACAATATCGATCACTGCGCGCGTCTCTGACACTCCGTGACGGTGGCAGGTCTTGCCGCCGCCTTCGGCAGTGGTGCTATGACCAACTCCCTGGCGGAGATAGCCGACAGCGAGGTGCTCTTCCTCACCGGCACCAACACCACGGAGAACCACCCGGTAATCGCCATCAAGATGAAGCAGGCAGTGACCAAAGGAACGGCCAAGCTGATCGTGGCCGACCCCCGCGCGATCGATATGACCCGTTTTGCCCAGATCTGGCTCCGCCATGTCCCGGGGACCGATGTCGCCCTCATCAACGGCCTGATGCACGTGATCATCGAGGAGGGGCTCTACGATGAGGAATATGTGAGGAATCGCACCGAGGGCTTCGAGGAGATGAAAGAGGTGCTGCAGCGCTATACCCCGGAGTTTGTGGAGGGGATCGCCGGCGTACCCAAGGATGACCTGCGCAAAGCGGCCCGTCTCTATGCCGGGGCCCAACGGGCTGCTATCTTTTACGCCATGGGGATCACCCAGCACGTTACCGGCACGGACAACGTCAAATCCCTGGCCAACCTGGCCATGCTCTGCGGCAATGTGGGCATCGAGTCAGGGGGGGTGAACCCCCTCAGGGGACAGAACAACGTGCAGGGGGCCTGTGATCTGGGGGCCCTGCCCAATGTCTTCCCCGCCTACCAGCAGGTAGCGAACGCGGACGCGCGCAAAAAGTTTGAGGCGGCGTGGAAGGTGAGCGCGTTGCCGGACAGGCCCGGCCTCACCGTGACGGAGATGATACCGGCCGCTGCCAGGGGTGATATCAAGGCCCTGTATATCATGGGAGAAAACCCCCTGATGAGCGACGCAGACCTCAAACACGTGGAAGAGGGATTAAAAAACCTCGCGTTCCTCGTGGTCCAGGATATCTTCCTGACGGAGACGGCCCAATTGGCCGATGTGGTGCTGCCTGCCGCCTGCTTTGCCGAAAAGGACGGGACCTTTACCAATACCGAGCGCAGGGTCCAGCGGGTCCGCAAGGGGGTGGAGCCCCCGGGTCAGGCGCGGACGGACTGGGAGATCATCACCGACCTCGCGGCACGCCTGGGCTATGGGATGCGGTACCGTTCGGCTGAGGATATCTTTGCCGAGTTCTGCGAGCTTACCCCCAGCTACGCCGGCATCAGCTATAAGAGGCTGGAGAAAGAAGGGGGCATCCAGTGGCCATGCCCCAACCCGAAACATCCCGGCACCCCCTATCTGCACAAGGATAAGTTCGTCAGGGGCAAAGGACTCTTCCACGCTATTGAATTTATCCCGCCGGCAGAGCTGCCGGATAAGGAATATCCTCTGATCCTCACTACCGGCCGGGTCCTCTATCACTATCACACCGGCAGCATGACGCGGCGCGACGATGGTCTCAACTTCCGCTGTCCTGAGGGGCATGTGGAGGTGCACCCTGTCGATGCCATGGAGCTGGGGGTGGCGGAGGGGGAGAGGGTGCGCGTTGCTTCGCGCAGGGGGCGGATCGAGATACCGGTGATGGTGACCTCCAAATCGCCGCAGGGGACGGTTTTTATCCCTTTTCATTTCTTCGAGGCAGCTGCCAATCGGCTCACCAATCCGGTATTAGACCCCATCGGCAAGATCCCCGAGTACAAGGTGTGCGCCGTGAAGGTGGAGAAGCTGGGCTAGGCTTGTTTTTCTATAAAGAATAATGGTATATTGTTTTAATGCATGGAGGGTACAAAATATTTTCGAGACATGCTCGAAGAAAGAGGAATCAATCCTTCATGGGTTGAAAGGGCCATCACTACCCCGGAAAAGGTCGAGGATCATGATGATGGCACTCGACATTTCCTGCGAAGAATAGAAGAACACGAAAATAGATGGTTGAGGGTAGTGGTTAATATGAGGAGTCAACCGAACAAAGCAGTGACAGCCTTCTTTGATCGCAGGATGAGGGATAAAAAATGAGACTTAAAGTTGACAAGGAGAGCGATGCGCTTTACTTTCGATTGGACGAGAGCGCGATAGTCGAATCGGAAGAGATACGGCCGGGCGTAATCCTTGATTTTGATAAGGAAGGTCGCGTCGTCGGCGTCGAATTCTTGGGGATTAAAGCCCGGGTATCGGAACAGGAATTGACGTTTCTCCAATTTCAAACCAGCTAGGCACGCTCCGCATGAACGCCCCCTGTAGCCCCC
>MGQS01000011.1:0-3886 GCA_001797905.1 Deltaproteobacteria bacterium RBG_16_54_11
AGCTTTTTTCCTCGGGAGGCAGTCGGTGAAGCGGCGATCTGAGTGGCGGCCGGTGGACCTTAAGGGCATCAAGACCTCCTCTTTGCGGAAGAGAAAGAGCAAGGTAGGGGTCGCTAGCTTCGCCTCGCCCCTGCGTCCCGCTTCATCCTTTAAGGAATTTCTTCATTCCCTGCCCCGGATCTTAGCGGCCGAGGATTTCAAGGAGGTTGTATCCCGCATCGTTACAGCTGTCAGAGGTGATAAGATGGTCCTTCTGGGCATGGGGGCACATCCCATCAAGGTGGGTCTGAACCCCATCATCATCGATCTGATGCAGCGAGGGATTATCAGGGGGTTGGCCGTAAACGGTGCCGGCATAGTGCACGATGTAGAGATCGCCATGGCAGGGAAGACCTCCGAGGAGGTGGAACAAGGGTTGGGTAAGGGGGCCTTCGGGGTGACCAATGAGACGGCGGAATTCATCAACAGCGCCCTGCAGGATGGTCACAGAGCGGGCTTGGGTTTCGGCGAGGCCATTGGGAGGGCCCTGCAGAAGGAAGAGGGATTCCCCTATCGGGAGATGAGTATTTCTGCTGCAGCCTTCCGATTGGATATCCCCCTGACTGTTCATGTCGCCATCGGCACCGACGTCGTCCATATCCATCCCTCCACGGATGGTGCGATTATCGGGGAGTTGTCCTATCGCGATTTTAGGCTCTTCGCTGCATTGGTGGCATCTTTGGAAGGTGGGATATATATCAATGCGGGATCCGCAGTGATCATGCCCGAGGTCTTCCTCAAGGCGTTGAGCGCTGCAAGAAATCTGGGGCACCGCGTGGAGGACTTCGTTACCCTCAACATGGACTTTATCCAGCACTACCGGCCTACCCAGAATGTGGTCCGGAGGCCAACGGCCAAAGGAGGTCGGGGATTTGCCCTCACCGGCCACCACGAGATCATGGTTCCCCTGCTGGCCGCCGCCGTCATAGAGGGGCTGGAAGATAAGGTCTAACGTATATTCTTATCCCTCCCTTGACAAAGAAGAATGGATATATATATTTTAATCATGCTTCTCTTGTGGCATGAAAGGCGAAATTGATGAAGGCCCTTATCGGGATCGTTGCGATCGTAGCTGCCTGGTTTGTCTTAAATAAATATATCCTCCCTAAATTGGGAATGGAGACGTGACTGAGCAGAAGCTGCCGGATCGAGGATCGATCCGAAAAAAGCCAGCAGTAAAGGATTTAGAACCGGAAAGCGTGAGGTCATGAGGGAGCCCGCTACATCCGCGCAAACGGGAAAACTGCACTGTCATAAATTCGATTGCTGGGTGGAGGCGCAAGATGCCGCCTGCACACGACCGGAGGATTACTGTGATGTGAGGGAACGTTGCGGGATATACGTCTTGATGACGGAACGGGATGGCAGTAAGAAACAGCGAAAAAAAGGAGGATAAAGATGCCTCTGTATGAGTACCGATGTCAAGGGTGCGGCCAAAACTTTGAGACCCTCAGGGGAGCGCATGAGAAGGATGCGGATGTAGAGTGCCCTCAGTGCGGCGAGAAAAAGGCGGAGAAGCTTATGTCCGCGTGTTGCACGGCAAAAGGCGAATCATCGCAGCCAAACGCGAGCTCATGCGGCGCAAAAAGGTTTACCTGAGGCTCATAGACGGCGATGGTCCATCGCCGGAAACAGTCAGAGAACAGTCATCAGTAGTCGGTAAACAGAACGCTGACAGCTGAAGGCATTAACCCTACCGCACCCCGCTGCCCTCTTCCCCTGCAACTATGTGTATACCCTTTTTCACGTATCCTAATTTATATGTTGACTTTTTCCCCATGCTTTAGTAATTTTCTATCAAAAATCGAAATCATCCGTTAACAGCCTTACATCCAGAGGGCGGAGATATAGGTGAGAAATAAAACTACCCCCCCATTTTTAAAAGAAATGGAGGTTTTTTATTTGTTAGGTGGAAGGGTTCTGGATATTCTGCGCCACGTGAGGCTACGAGTGAGTTATGGCCAATCAAAAAACGAGGCTTTTAATTAACAAAATATTACACTAAACTTAATATCAACTTTTTTAAAAAGTAAATAATGAAAACAGAAAACAAAGTATTAATGAGCCAAGCGCGAGAAGCTTTATCCGGGAAATGGGGATTAGCAATCGGGACTTTTTTGGTTTACTTTTTAATAGTTGCGGGTATCCAGATTATACCTATCTTAGGAGCAATTGCATCATTGATTATTGAAGGGCCGATGGTTGTTGGATTGGCTATTTTTTCATTAGCATTATCAAGAAATCAAGATGCTGGATTATCTCAAATATTTGAAGGGTTTAATAAATTTGGAACTTCATTAGGAGCTTATCTGCTAATGATTTTATTTATATTCCTTTGGATGTTACTTCTCATTATTCCTGGAATAATCGCTGCAATATCATACTCACAAACGTTTTACATTATTGCAGAGGATGATTCTATCGGGGCAATGGATGCAATAACGAGAAGTAAAAAAATGATGGATGGATATAAAGGGAAATATTTCTGTTTAGGATTAAGATTTTTAGGTTGGGCTTTACTTTGCATTCTTACTTTAGGAATTGGATTTCTATGGTTAATGCCTTATATGCAGGTAAGTTTTGCAAAATTTTATGATGATATAAAGAACCGATAATTATTACGGAATAAAGGGGGCTAAAACATTGTTAACTAGCTTGAAAAAAAAGGGGCTTCGGATCGTTACTCTGCTTTCCCGCCCAGCTTATTTAACCGTGTTTTTGCCACTGTCCCCCAGGGGGATGACGGTAATAGCTTGAAGGATTCTTGGTAGGCCTCGATGGCTTTTTTCTTCTCTCCGAGCTTCTCCCAACACATACCCATTTGCAAGAGGACATAGGGCTTCAGCCATTCATCCCCCGAGGCGATAGCTTGCTGGAAGCGATCGATGGCCTTCCGATAGTCCCCTTTTGCCCAATATGAGTTTCCCAGGGCGTTGAGGGCAATAGTCCGCAGGAACGGTTCCGACGATCTCTTTAAAAAGAGATCGAAGTCCGCGATGGCATGATCATAGTCTTGTTGGAGCATATAGCCCCTTCCCCGGTAGAGCAGGGCTACTTTACCGGGCCTTGTTCTGGAATAGTCTTTGATCAATTCCGAGAAAGCAGGGAGGGCTTGCTCACGCTTTCCCTCCTGCTCATACAGGGCTATCCCCTTGCCCAGGAGGGTGAAGGCCATCTCCTCACGGGCTGCCTCGTGCTGTCGCCATAAGAAAAAAGCCACGACGATTGCCGCCGCGAGTAAAAGGCCCAGCACGATATATGCGATGTGTGCTAGGGCATAGGCCATGGCCCTGGAACCCCAGGTGATAAACTCGTCTGGTTTCTTCAGCCTCTTTTTTGTGATCCTTGTCTTGGCAGCCATGCCCTTTCCCCTTTGTCTGCCATTTCTTATATCGTGTAACTGCCTCTTTGTCAACGCCTTTCGCAAACTTGACATCTATCGTCATTTCCCTTAGCCTTGGTGTGGCACGCAGGAGGGTGATGATGGGAGGAGAAATGCCAAGAGAGCTCTTGCAGAAAAAAGATGTAGAGGGCATCCTCTTCTTCAGCCCGGAGAATATCCGATATCTCACCGGATTTTCAGGGAGTGAGGGTTATCTCTTAGTGGGGAAGGATGAGAATCTCCTCCTGGTGGACTCCCGGTATATCACCCAGGCCCAGGAGGAGACGAGGGAGTGTCGCGTCTCCTTGGTGGACAAGGGGCTTACAAGTGTAGCGGCACAGGTTTCGTCCCTCGGGTTGAGGCGGCTGGGCTTTGAGGCCCAGGGGATCTCCGTAGCCCGCTTCGAGCAGCTGCAAAAGGGAATGGGGAAAGTGGAGTTGATTCCGATAAAGGATGAGTTGGAGC
>MGQS01000011.1:3892-16692 GCA_001797905.1 Deltaproteobacteria bacterium RBG_16_54_11
GGGGATCCAAGAGCGGCGAAGAGATCGCTGGGATAAAAAAGGCCATCCAGGTTGCCGAAGCGGCATGGGAAGAATGCCTGGACCTGGTCAAGCCGGGGGCGCGGGAGGCCGACCTCGCCCTAGAACTTGAGTACCGTATGAAGAAAGGGGGGGCCGAAAGAATGGCCTTTGACATCATTGTGGCCTCGGGTCCCCGCTCAGCCCTCCCCCATGCGCAGCCAACCCCGCGGCCAATCGAGAAGGGCGATATGCTCCTCTTTGACTTCGGCTGCCGGTACCGGGGTTACTGTTCCGATGAGAGCTGCACCGTGATCGTAGGCCGAGCCACTGAGGAGCAGAGGCGCATATATGGGATTGTGAAGGATGCCCATGACAGGGCCATAGCGCAGGTCAAGCCGGGAGTGAGGCTCGCGGCGATAGATGCAGCAGCCAGAGAACATATCGATCACGCCGGCCATGGAGAGCATTTCGGACACGGCACCGGGCACGGGGTCGGCCTCGCCGTGCATGAATGGCCTGTGGTGGGTAAGGACTCCCAGGATGTGGCTGAAGAGGGGATGGTCTTTACCATCGAACCGGGTATCTATATCCCCGGCTGGGGAGGGGTGCGGATTGAAGACATGGTTTTGGTCACGGCTGATGGATGTGAGGTCCTGACGGCGATCTCCAAGGACCTCATGATAGTATAATAACAACACAGAGGAGGAGAGATGACAGCTTCAACGGCGGATTTTCGCAAGGGACTTAAGATCGAGCTGGAGGGGGAGCCTTATGTAATCGCTGATTTCCTCCACGTAAAGCCCGGGAAGGGAGGTGCCTTCGTCAGGACAAAGCTCAAGAGCCTGATCACCGGCAATGTTATCGATCGGACCTTCCGCTCCGGAGAGAAGGTGCAGACCCCTGCTTTGGATGAGAAGAATATGCAGTACCTCTACCGGGAGGGTAACGCGTACCACTTCATGGACAACGATACCTACGAGCAGTTAACGCTGACCGGCGACCAAGTGGGTGAGGACAGCAACTTTTTGCAGGAGAACGTCAAGGTGCGGATCGTCTTTCACAATGGGCAACCCCTCGGCGTGGAGCTCCCCTTTTTTGTGCAGCTCACCATCGTGCGGACGGAACCGGGGGTGCGGGGAGATTCAGCCCGCGGGGGAACCAAGCCCGCCACCGTGGAGACCGGGGCGGTGATCCAGGTACCCCTCTTCATCAATGAGGGTGATGTGATCAAGGTGGACACCAGGACCGGGGAGTATATCGAACGGGCAAAGTAGATCATGGGTGACTATGTGCTATTGCCTCGAAAATAAGCCTCCACTATATTCCTCTCCCCTTGAGGGGAGAGGATGAAGTCCCGCTCTGTCGCTAGCGGCCCCCTACCGTTCGGATATTTTGATGGGGGGGGTGTCGCAAGGTGACACAGTGAGGGGGAAAATTATATCCACTGGCCAAAGGGCCACTGGCCAAGGGGTCACCTTCGGCTTCGGCCTCACCCCTACCCTCTCCCCCAATTGTTGGGGGCGAGGGTAAAGAAAAGAGATTTCATCGTCGATGAGCGGCGATGCCGCCATGGGGAATTGCTCAGAAAATAAACCAACCCAATCCCTCCATTCCCCTTTGAAAAAGAGATAGGGGGGGATTAACGGATGACGCCTCCCTCATGAAACATGATACAATGGGTTATGCGTTCTTAGATCATACCGGCGATATCGGGATACGGGTCTGGGCCGATGATGTAAAAGGGCTCTTTGAAGAGGCGGCCCGTGCCCTCTTTGACATCATCACGGACCGCAAGAAGGTTGAGATACACCTGAGCAGGGAGGTCGCGGTGGAGGGGTCGGGGCGAGAGGAGTTGATGGTGGCCTGGCTCAATGAGCTCCTCTATCTGCATGAGGTGGAGGAGCTGCTCTTTTGCGATTTTGCGCTGTCCGAGATCGAAGGAGGGAGCGTTAAAGGGGTGGCCATGGGGGAAAAGTTCCAGGAGGGCCGCCATCTCATCAAAACCGGGGTAAAGGCCGTGACCTATCATCAGCTGGAGGTAAAAGAAAAAGATGGGCGCTGGCAGGCCCGGATAATCTTTGACATCTAGAGGAGAGAATAGTATGGCAGACCAAGTTTCTATTCAACTCAAGAAGATAGACGCGTATCGCTGGCTAGTCCCTCGCGAAGGGGGCATGCGCACCGATGGCATGGTCTACGCCGATGAACGCATGATGGATGATATCAAAAAGGATCAGAGCCTCCTGCAGGTGAGGAATGTAGCCTTCCTGCCCGGCATCGTCGGCTACTCCATGGCCATGCCCGACATCCACTGGGGGTATGGGTTTCCCATCGGGGGGGTCGCGGCCTTTGACGAAGGAGAGGGGGTAGTATCACCCGGAGGGGTGGGTTACGATATCAACTGCGGGGTGCGCTTGATGCGCTCCGGTCTGGAGCGCAAAGATATCCAAGGCCAGATCAGGGATATCGTGGATACCCTCCTGGTCAACATCCCCTCTGGGGTAGGGTCACACCGCAAGGACCTGAAGCTCGACAAAGGGCAGCAGCACAAGGTCCTCGAGAAGGGGGCCCAGTGGGCCGTGGACCAGGGCTATGGCCTTTGGAATGATCTGGAGCACATCGAGGAAAAAGGGCGCATCCCAAACGCCGATCCCGATCTCGTCTCGCCGAAAGCCCTCGAGAGGGGCAGGGCCCAGCTGGGGACCCTGGGCTCGGGCAACCACTTTGTCGAGGTGGGGTATGTGGCTGAGATATACGACGAGAAGGTAGCCGGGGATCTCGGGTTGGCAAAGGACCAGGTGACGATCATCGTCCACACCGGCTCCCGGGGCCTGGGCCACCAGGTCTGCGACGACTTCATCCGGGTGATGCTCCACGCCGCGCAGAAATACGGGATAGAGCTTCCCGACAAACAGCTCTGCTGCGCCCCTCTCGCGTCGAAGGAGGGGAAGGAATACCTCGCGGCCATGGCCTGCGCCGCCAACTTCGCCTTTGCCAACCGGCAGATCATCACCCATTGGGTGCGGGAGACCTTTGAGCAGGTCCTGCGGATGGGCCCCAGCACCCTGAGACTCGACCTCATCTATGATGTCTGCCACAATATCGCCAAGCTGGAGGCCCATACGGTAGACGGCGCGAAGCGACGCCTCTGCGTGCACCGCAAGGGTGCGACCCGGGCCTTTCCACCCCATCACCCCGATGTGCCCGCCGACTATCAGGAAACCGGGCAGCCCGTCCTGATCCCCGGCGACATGGGGAGGTGCTCCTATGTATTGGTCGGCACCCAGCAAGCCTATGAGGAGACCTTCGGGAGCACCTGCCATGGTGCCGGGAGGCTCATGAGCCGTCACCAGGCAAAAAAGAGGGCAATGGGCCGGTCGATAACCAAGGAGCTGGAGGCTAAAGGGATCTATGTGCGGGCGGCAAGCTATGCTACCATCGCGGAGGAGCTCCCCGAGGCTTACAAGGATGTGAGCGATGTGGTTGATGTAGTCAACGGCGCCGGTATCGGCAAGAAAGTGGCGCAGTTGAAGCCCCTGGGTGTGATCAAGGGATGAAACGGCGTTGCTGTCTGCGGATGAGGCAAGTGGAATCGCAGACCCGGATCAAAGGGTGTAAGGACTATGACTCCTTAAGGACGGGAGAGGAGATAACGAGACGATGAAGGTCGGGGTGATCACCGTCAGCGACCGGGGATACCGGGGTGAGCGTGAGGACGCGAGCGGCGAGGTCATCCGGGAGATGGTGCGGGGATTGGGCGGCGAGGTGGCGTTCAGCACGGTGGTCCCGGATGAGCAGGAAGAGATCAAGCGGGTGCTGATACAGGGGGCGGACGAGATGGGATTGGACCTCATCGTCACGACCGGAGGGACGGGCGTCAGCCCGCGCGACGTCACCCCCGATGCTACGAGGGAGGTGATCGAGCAAGAGATCCCCGGTTTTGCCGAGGCCATGCGGATGGAAGGGCTAAAGAAGACCCCGCACGCCATGATCTCCCGCGCCCTGTGCGGTGTGAGGGGCAGGACCCTTATCGTCAACCTCCCCGGCAGCCCCAAGGCGGTGCGGGAGGGGCTGGAGGTGATCCTGCCGGCCATACCCCACGCCATCGCCAAGCTCCAGGGCGATCCGGGCGAGTGCGGAGGGTAAAGGAACTGGTTCTGACATAGCAATGAACAACTATCCCCAGAACAAGGGTTTTCCCCTCTCGCCGGAGGGGAATAATTATTTTCAGGCCCTTGTCTTTTAAAATTGACTAACGGCTGCATTGATGCTATTAAAAGAATAGCCATAGATTAATGTGTCGGATAGCGGCACGGCTCGCGTACGGATACCATTCGTTGAAAGGAGGACATCATCAGCTCAAAAGTCTTCGTTGGAAACCTCAGTTTTGACACCACCCAGAGCGAACTCGCCAGCCTGTTTGCGGAGGTGGGACACGTTACCGAGGTGTTTCTGCCGGTTGACCGGATCACCGGTCGCCCGAGGGGGTTCGCTTTCGTCGCGTTCGCGGACGAGACGGCTGTTGTAGACGCCATCGAGAAGTTCAATGGCCGCGAGTTCAATGGCCGGAATCTTCGCGTCACAGAGGCCGAGGATCGCGCGCGGCCTGCCATGGGGGGACAGTCACCTTCCAGGTACGGCGGATACAAGAAGTCAAAGCCAAAAGGCAGCCGGAGGAACATCCGAGGCAAGAAGCGGAGCCTCTAAGCCGCGTTAGGCCGAAGGCTGACAAGCCCGTTGCCACATTCCTCGTGGCCCTCTCATGCCGCATGTAACCCTATTGATCTGAGAAGAGACGGCAATCTCTCGTCTCATTCTTGCGAGGAAGTTTCATTTATTAACACATTTGGTTAAAGTTTTTTCAGCATACCAAAGCGCTAATCTAAGGAGCGAAGCAATCCCGTGACTATCAGCACCGGGATTGCTTCGTCGCTGATGCTTATCACAATCACCGTTCGAAGGATCTCTCTAAAGATCGGAGTTGATCTTGGATATTAAAAAACCGAAAGTCCCTTTTAAGCATCGCCTTATCCTCGCCTTGATTTCTCCTCTAGTGGCAGTGATCCGCTTGCTCGGCCTGACCATGCGCATCAAGCTTATCGATCCGCACCACACCTCCCCTTTTGACAAATCAGCCAAACCAGCCATTTTAGCATTCTGGCACAACCAGCAGCTCCTGGCTGCCTATTTTTTCCGCAATCTTGGCATCCGCGTGCTGGTTTCCAGATCCAAGGATGGAGATTATATTGCCGGCATTCTGGGACATCTTGGATATGGCACCGTGCGATCTTCCACAAGCACCGGCAAGATCAATGCCTTGCGCGGCCTGGTCCGGGAATTAGAAGCCGGCTACCATGCTGCCATAACTCCGGATGGGCCGCGCGGCCCGGTTTATCAGGCGCAGCCCGGAGCAATATTTTTAGGCGCGCTTTCCGGACATGCGGTGGTTCCTTTTGGATGCGCAGTTGACCGGATCTGGCAATTGCGCAGCTGGGACCGGTTCGAAATTCCAAAGCCTTTTAGCCGCGCTGTGATCGTCTTCGGCCAGGCCGTGTCCATTCCGCGCGAACTTCGCCAGGAGACTGCGCAGCAATTGACCCAGGAGATGGAGCAGCAGTTGAATGATTTGCGGGATAAGGCCGGAGCCTTGCTTAAACCATCGGGAAAGGCTTAATCGGAACATGATCTGGGCGGAATTAAAAGCTGGATAAGAGGCACAGGTAGCCGATCTGCGCTATTGACAAAAAATAATTGAGGAACGCACTGCTCTGACAATAAAAATATTGGGCTTCGGTAAAGTAGTGTTATCTCTTCCCTGTTGGGAGAGAGGCGTGAAAGATGAAATTATCCGCTGAACAGCTCTTAGAAATCGCGCAATACGCGGTTGTCCGTATGGATGGCGCTTGGTTCCTGGCCTTAGCCGGGAAGTTTGGAAAAGAAACGGCATGGGAAATGGATATTGAAGCGTGGAAACAATTCTCCTATGTCTTCGGAAAAAAAATCAGAAAGGATTTTATCCCTCATCCGGTATGGCCGGACAGTTTTCTGGATGCCTTGGGCATTCTCAGTACCATCATGAAAATGGAGGGTCGCACAGTGTCTGTTGAATCGGATACCATAACGGTTCGGGTCACGGACTGTGAAACCCAAAGGGCAATTGCCAAGGCCGGCATAGCGGATTGCGGAATTGCGACGGTACAATCCTATCAGGGTCTTATAAGGGGTTTGTTTGGGAAAGAGATGGATGCGTTAGTCCATCATACAAAAAATCTAAATCAGGGGGATGATTGTTGTGAAGTAGTCATCTCCAGGCAGACTCACTAACCATAGTGGACAGAGGGGTTTTATCAAGGTACCCCGGAAATAGAAAAAAGCGGTGAAACAGCGCGCTTGCCCAGGCCTTAGAACGTCGATGCTGATATTAAAAATAGGGTTTTTACGAAACCGGAACTAGGATGACGCGGGCAGATCGCAGTACATGCCGGGGTATGCTTGACACAGTGCCTCTGGATGCCTTCAGCAAGAATTCCTCTTGCAATTTGTACGAGACAGATTAAGATAGTTTGGTCCGATTCTGACGTCTCTCAGGTCTCAGGGAAGGATCGGCCCATCCACGGTAACGAGGTGCAGAGTATATGAAGGGCACTGGAAAATTAGGAGTATGGATAGTGATCTCGCTCCTTATGGCAACGTGCGCCTGTGGGAGCAAAAAGGGGCAAGGTCCTCCCGGAGCGATACCCGTGATGGCGGATACGGTGGCTCAAAAAGCGGTGCCCGTGGCAATTCACGCCATTGGAAATTGCCAAGCCTATTCCACGGTGGCGGTGAAGTCCATGGTAGGGGGCGAAATCAGCCAGGTTCATTTTACCGAAGGGCAGGATGTAGGGAAGGGAGACCTTCTCTTTACCATCGATCCTCGACCCTTTCAAACAGCTCTCAAGCAGGCGGAGGCGACTCTCGAAAGGGATAGGGTTCAGGCGGAAAATGCCAAGATAAATGCGCAACGGTATGAGGTCCTCATCGCGAAACAGGCCGTCTCCAGACAACAGTATGATCAGTTCCGGACAAACGCAGAGGCACTCGAAGCGACGGTCCGTGTAGACGAGGCCGCCGTGGAAAACGCCAAGATTCTGCTGGGCTATTGTTTTATCCGTTCCCCCATAGACGGCAGAACCGGAAATCTCCTGGTTACCGGGGGGAACATCATCAAGGCAAACGATATTACCTTGATCACCATCAACCAGATCAGGCCGATCTACGTCGCCTTTTCCGTTCCCGAGCAGAACCTGCCCGAGATCAAGAAGTATAGGACAGCCGGGAAATCCCTCAAGGTTGAAGCATTCCTCCAAAATGATGCAACGGGTGCCGAGCAGGGTGTCCTGACCTTCATCGACAACACCGTAGATAAAACGACGGGGACCATCTTGCTCAAAGGAACTTTTTCCAATAAAAAGAAACGCCTGTGGCCCGGTCAGTTTGTAAACGTAATCTTGACCTTAACCACACAACCCAATGCCCTCATTGTCCCTTCCCAGGCCGTCCAAACCGGGCAGCAGGGCCAGTTCGTCTTCGTGATCAAACCCGATCTCACGGTGGAAGCCCGGCCTGTGGTTGTGAACCGGACAATCAATAATGACGCGATCATCGATCAGGGGCTCAAAGCCGGAGAGCGGGTGGTGACGGACGGACAGCTCCAGCTCGTCCCGGGCGCAAAGGTAGAGATAAAGGGGAGCCTCAACAGCTCGGACAAGGGCTCATGAACATCGCGGCATTCTGCATCCGGCGACCGGTCACGACAACGCTCGTCATGCTCGCCATCCTCTTTTTTGGCTTTATCGGATACCGCCTGCTTCCGGTGAGCGATCTCCCCAACGTCGATTTCCCGACCATCCTGGTGACGGTAAACCTGCCGGGTGCAAGCCCCGAGACCATGGCCTCCTCCGTTGCCACCCCCCTGGAAAGACAGTTCTCCACCATTGCGGGTCTCGACTCCATGACGTCCACCAATGCCTTGGGAATGACCCTGATCACCCTCCAGTTCAACCTGAGCCGGGACATCGATGCCGCTGCCCAGGATGTTCAGGCGATGATCACCAAGGCTTCGCGGCAGCTCCCTCCGGACTTGCCGACCCCTCCTTCCTATCAGAAGGTCAACCCTGCCGACTCGCCAATCCTCTTTCTCGCCCTGAGTTCGCCGACCCTTCCCCTCTCGGTGGTGACTGACTATGCGGACACCTTCATCTCCCCCCGCATCTCGATGATCAGCGGGGTTGCCCAGGTGATCATCTATGGAAGTCAGAAGTTTGCCGTCCGTATCCAGCTTGATCCCCAGGCCCTGGCAACGCGGGGCATCGGCATCGATGAAGCCGCGAATGCCGTCCAAAAGGGGAACGTGAACCTGCCCACAGGCACCTTATGGGGGCCCTATCAGGCAGTCACCTTGCAGGCCAATGGTCAATTGATGGCGGCAGAAGCTTACCGGCCTTTGATCGTGGCTTACAGGAACGGCTCGCCGGTGCGCCTCCAGCAGATCGGCAGGGTCATCAATAGTGTGGAAAATAATAAGACCGCCAATTGGTATAATGAAATCCCCGCCATCGTCCTGGCCATCCAGCGCCAGCCGGGAACGAACACGGTTCAGGTCGTCGACTCGATCAAAAAACTGCTTCCCAGCTTCCGGGCCCAGATGCCGGCAGCGATCAACCTCACCACCCTCTACGACCGCTCCGTATCGATCCGGGATTCCGTGAACGATGTCAAGTTCACCCTGTTTTTGGCACTCTGCCTGGTCGTTCTGGTCATCTTCCTCTTTCTCCGGAACGTCTTTTCCACCCTCATCCCGAGCATGGTGCTTCCTTTTTCCATCGTGGGCACCTTCTCGGCCATGTATCTCTTAAACTTCAGCCTCGATAACCTCTCGCTCATGGCCTTGACCCTTTCAGTCGGGTTTGTGGTCGATGACGCCATCGTTATGCTCGAAAATATCGTCCGCCATATCGAGAAAGGTGAAGGGATTTTAGAGGCCAGTCTCAATGGGTCAAAAGAGATCGGCTTTACCATCATCTCCATGACCCTTTCTTTGGTTGCCGTCTTCATCCCCGTCCTCTTTATGGGCGGGATCATCGGGCGATTGCTCCACGAGTTTGCCGTCACGATCGGCATCGCCATCCTGATCTCCGGCGTTGTCTCGCTGACCCTGACCCCTATGCTCTGCAGCCGATTCCTCCGTCCCGCACATTCGGAGCGCCATACGCGAATCTATGATCTATCGGAGCGATGGTTCGACGGCATTCTTGGGGGGTATGACAGAAGTCTCAAGATTATATTAGAGCACCGCTTTGCCACCCTTGTGGTCTCAGGTCTCATTTTCGTAGCGACAATCTTTCTCTTTGTCATTATCCCGAAAGGGTTTCTCCCGAGCGAGGATATAGGGCAGATCTTCGGTTTTACCGAGGCGGTCCAGGGGATTTCTTTCGACTCCATGAAAGAGCACCAGCTTAAAGTAGCCGCCATCGTGCGCCAGGACCCAAATGTCGGCTCCTTTATGTCGGGGGTGGGGCCGGTAGGAACCCTGATAGGTTCCAATACAGGCCGCGTCTTCATACGTTTAAAACCAAGGTCGGAACGGAGCCTGAGTGCGGATGAGGTCATCCAGGAGCTCCGGCCCAAGCTGGCGCAAATCCCCGGGGTCCGGGCCTTTTTACAGAACCCGCCGCCGATCCGTATCGGAGGGACCCTGTCAAAGAGTCAGTATCAATTTACCCTGCAATCGCCGAACACGAAGGATTTATATGACTATGCCCCTCTGCTCGAGGCAAAGCTGCGGGAATTGCCGATCCTCCAGGATGTGACGAGCGATTTGCAAATCAAGAACCCTCAGGTCAATATCGAGATCAATCGCGACAAGGCCTCAGCCCTGGGGGTGACCGCGCAGCAGGTGGAAGATGCCCTGTACACGGCCTATGGCTCCCGCCAGATCTCTACGATCTTTGCGCCCAATAATCAGTACAATGTCATCATGGAACTGGAGCCCCGGTACCAGCTTGATCCCAATGCCTTATCGATGCTTTATATCCGCTCCTCCACGAATCAGCTCGTTCCGCTGAACTCCGTGGCCAACCTCACGAAGGGGGTCGGACCGCTCAGCGTGAACCATCTCGGGCAGATCCCTGCCGTCACCCTCTCTTTTAACCTCAAGCCGGGCATCTCTCTCGGAGAGGCGGTGGATACCGTTCGCACGGTGACTGCAAAAAACGCGCCGGCAACGATCAGCACCAGCTTTCAGGGCACGGCCCAGGCCTTTCAATCCTCCATGCGCGGTCTCGGTTTCCTGTTGCTCATGGCCATCCTGGTCATCTATATCGTTCTGGGGATCCTTTACGAGAGCTTCGTCCATCCCCTGACCATCCTTTCCGGCCTCCCGTCTGCGGCGTTCGGCGCCCTGGTGACCTTGATGATCTTCCACGTCGATCTCAACATCTATGCGATTGTCGGGATCATCATGCTGATCGGCATCGTGAAGAAGAACGCGATCATGATGATAGATTTTGCCTTGGCTGCCGAAAGGAAGGAGGGCAAGAGCCCTGCCGATGCCATCTATGAAGGCTGCCTCATCCGGTTCCGTCCTATCATGATGACCACGATGTCCGCCCTTATGGCGACCTTGCCGATTGCTATGGGCTTCGGAGCCGGAGCCGAGTCACGCCGCCCCCTGGGGCTCGCGGTGGTCGGCGGGCTTCTCTTCTCGCAATTCATCACCCTCTATATCACGCCGGTGATCTACACCTATCTGGATACCTTGCAGAAAAAGGCAGGCCGCATTCCGATCTTCCGCTTCCGAGCGGCGGATTGATCCAGCTTAGGAATCGGACTAGGGTAACGATTTAATCTTAAAGACAATATATTTAATAGGGGTTTTTACGAATAAATGGGGGTTGGGCCTATTGTAAAGAGATATGGCGCGTACTTTATCAGGCCCTTTCCCGGCACGCAGGGCTTCTCCGCCTATCGCTTCCCCGGAATGCTGGTCCATCTCCCCCTCTTCCTTATCTTCCTCTTCATCGGTCTCTATCTGAATCTTGGAACCCCCTGGCTCAGGCCCATCATTATCTTGTACATCGTCATCGGCCTCTATCTGGGAAGGGACATCGCCATATATGCCCATTACAATCCCTTGATTATTTTGGCAGTCATTTGCTTGATCATTCTTTCGCCTTTTCTTATTAATAGTGCTCTAAAACCTTTAAAAACTGCCTTGGGTGCAACCTTCCCCTTTTTTGCCTTGGTGCTGGATTTGGGCATTCTTGCTGCTTATACTTACTATGTTCGTTCTTTGGTTACAAAGGAGGCATAACTAAGCACAAAGAAAGGGGGGCTTATGGACTTCAAGGATGTGCTTCTCAAGAGACGGGCGGTAAACTTTTTCGATCCCAAGAAGCCTGTGCCGGATAAGCTTATCAAGGAGATGATCGAGATGGCGGCACAGGCCCCTTCGAGCTTCAACCTCCAGCCCTGGAGCCTGATCATCCTCAAGACACCGGAAGAAAAAATGCGCCTCAGAAAGCTTGCCTGGAATCAGCCCAAGGTGAGCGAGGCCCCGGTAGTCTTCATCTGCCTCGCGGATCGGACCGGCTGGGAAAAGGGGCATCCCCTTGTGGAGAAGAACTTCCGTGAGATGGTCAAGGCAGGCGCCATGAAAGAAGAACAGCATGAGTGGTTCCTCAACGCCTGTCAGGGCCTTTACGGTGCAAGGCCGGAGATGGAACAGGCCTTTGCCTGCAAGAATGCGGGCTTCTTTGCCATGGCCCTGATGTTCGCCGCCAAGCACCTGGGCGTGGATACCCATCCGATGGATGGATTCGATCATGACGCCGTGCGCAAGGAATTCCAGATTTCGGAGAACTACTGGATCCCGCTCTTGATGGCAGTCGGCTACTTCGATGGGACCAAGACCCTCCTGCCCCCGAAGTGGCGAAAGACGTATGATGAAATCGTGCTGAAGTCTCTGTAGGTTTGACAAGCACCTTCCGGACTGTCTGCGCTGCGCAAGGCGGATAAGGAATTTGTTGATGCCCATCTATGAGTATCGATGTGATGCCTGCGGGCGCTCTTCTACCTTTTTGGTCTTAAAGCAAGAGGGATTCCGCGCTGTCTGTAAACAATGCGGCGGGAAAAGGCTCACCAAGCTTATCTCCCGGGTGGCCTTCCTGCGCTCGGAAGAGGATCGGATGGAGCGCCTGGCCGATCCCTCGCGCCTCGGTGATATCGATGAGCAAGATCCCCGTTCCATGGCGCGCTGGATGAAGCGGATGGGCAAGGAGCTGGGGGAGGATATGGGGGGAGACCTCGACCAGATGGTGGATGAGACCATGGCAGGAGAGGCAGGGGGGGCAAGCGCAGACGCACCGGGAGAAGGAGAGCTGCTATAACCGCATGAGGCGGAGCTTCAGGGTCTTTCCGGTATCTGGGAGGATCTTAAACCGCTCATCGATCCTCAACCCGGCCACCCAGCAGATATCATTCCCCGAGATCACCAGGGGTATCTTCAACCGTTCCGCGCGCGGGATCTTGAGGTCTATGAAGAAGTTCTTGAGCTTCTTTCGCCCCTTCATCCCCAGGGGTATGAAGCTGTCCCCGAATCGAAAGGATCTGGCGCGGAGGGGGAGGACCAGCCGATGAAAGTCGAGAAACGCGGTATCGGGAGTCGCCGGGGGGTCCGTTTGAGGATCGTGACTCCCCCTGGCTATAGTGGCCTCCAGCTCAACCCCCAGTCCGTCTAACCGTGTCCTGCCTGGAATAAG
>MGQS01000011.1:16722-19945 GCA_001797905.1 Deltaproteobacteria bacterium RBG_16_54_11
GACTCACCCTCCTTCCCCATGAGGAGGGTGTCATAGGACCTCATTGCCCAATACCCCCCGGGCAGGGTCACCCTCTTGCTCCCCCCTGCCCCCTGCATCAGCGTCATCACGCCTTCTATGTGGGGGTATTCGAGGATGCCCCCTGAGGAGAGGCCGGTAAAGGCGTGCTGCAGGACCCTGGCCTGCAAAGCCAGGGGCAGGGAGAGCAGAGAGGGGATGGGGATGGAGACCTCTTCATCCGCCATGACGATCCCCTTGGCGATCTCTTGCGCGAGCCCTTCGAGATAGCTGTCGTCTTCACCCAGGATTTCGGCCAGGTGCACGAGACGATGCTTGATGCCGGGGTTGTATCCTCCCAGGGCGGGGAGGAGCTCATGGCGGATCCGGTTGCGAAGGTAATCCTTCTTGAGGTTCGAGCTGTCCTGGACAAACGAGAGCTCCTTGTGCCGGGCGTATTGCAGGAGCTCCGCCCGCCATACCTCGATCAGGGGACGGATGTACCTGCCCCGCACAGGGGGTATCCCTTTGAGTCCCCTGGCCCCCCCGCCTCGGATCAGCCTCATCAGGACGGTCTCGGCCTGGTCATCGGCCGTCTGCCCGATAGCCACCTTGTCCAGGTCAAGGGTATCCATGGCCTGTTCAAAGAAGAGATACCGCAGCTCCCTGGCCGCCTCTTGCAGGGAAAGGGATTTTTGTTTCTTATAGGCCGGCACATCGACCTCTTCGCCGAGATAGGGGAGGGAATAGCTCGCGCTCAGCTCTTGGACGAATCGCTGGTCCCTGGCCGCCTCTTCACCCCTGATCCCGTGGTTCAGGTGGAGGATTGTCAGGGCAATATGGAGTTCTGCCTGCAGGCCTGCCAGGATGTCCAGGAGGGCCACCGAATCGATCCCCCCGGACACCGCCACCCCGATATGGGAGCACGGCTCTATCATGGCGTGTCGGCGGATGGTCCCCATAACCCGGGAGAGGACGTGGGGGATGGGGTTGCGGGGCATATCAGGCGGCCTCGGACACGAGCCGCTTGAGCTCGTCTCCGGTAATGACCTCTTTCTCCAAGAGGATCTTGGCCACCTTATCCAATATCGCCTTCTTTTTCTTGAGGATCCGCCTGGCGCGCTGGTGCGCCTCATCAACGATCCTCTTGATCTCTGCGTCTATCTCACGGGAGGTCTCTTCGCTGTATTCCTGCGAAGAAGGAAATTGTGGGCTCTGGATATAGGGAGACAGTCGATCCCGTTCAAAGGCCACGAGCCCCAAATTTTCGCTCATGCCGTATTCCTTCACCATGCTGCGGGCGATGTCGGTGGCCTTGACAAGGTCGTTCTGCGCGCCGGTGGATACCTCGTCAAAGGCCAGCTCCTCCGCCACCCTCCCCCCGAGCAGCATGGTGAGTTTATCGAGGAGCTCGGATTTGGTCATGAGATATCGATCTTCCGTTGGGCGTTGGAGGGTGTAGCCCAGGGCTGCTATCCCCCGCGGGATAATGGAGACCTTCTGCACGGGATCGGCATGAGGGACAGTGAGGGCCATCAGGGCATGGCCCAGCTCGTGATAGGCCACGATCCGGCGCTCCTGCACATTCATCACCCTGGTCTTCTTTTCCAGCCCGGCCACCATCCGCTCGATGGCCTCCTCCATCTCGGCCATGCCCACGGCCTTTTTGCCGCGCCGGACAGCCAAGAGCGCCCCCTCGTTGATCACATTGGCCAGATCGGCCCCCACGAACCCCGGGGTCATCCCGGCCAGGACCTTGAAGTCTACATCTTTGGCTAAGGTGACCCCCTTGGCGTGGACCTCAAAGATCGCCTGCCTCCCCTTGATGTCGGGTCTATCCACCAGGATATGGCGGTCGAACCTCCCGGGACGCAGCAGGGCCGGGTCCAAGATCTCCGGGCGGTTGGTGGCGGCCATGAGGATAACCCCTTTTTTGGTATCGAAGCCGTCCATCTCCACCAGGAGTTGGTTCAAGGTCTGCTCCCGCTCGTCGTGTCCTCCTATGGGATTGATCCCCCTGGCCTTGCCCAGGGCGTCCAGCTCATCGACAAAGATGATGCAGGGGGCCTTCTCCACGGCGCGGGCGAAGAGGTCCCTCACCCTGGCCGCCCCCACCCCCACGAACATCTCGACAAACTCCGATCCGCTGATGCTGAAAAAGGGGACCTTGGCCTCGCCGGCCACGGCCTTGGCCAGGAGGGTCTTGCCGCAGCCGGGGGGGCCGACCAGCAAGACCCCCTTCGGCAGCCGTCCCCCGAGCTGGGTGAATTTCTTTGGATTCCTCAAGAACTCCACGGTCTCCTTGAGCTCCTCCTTGGCCTCATCCACGCCGGCCACGTCGTCGAAGGTGACCCCCAGCTGATCCTCGGCGAGAATCCTGGCCTTGGAGCGCCCGATGGACATGAACTCAGGACCCCTGCCCATCCTGCGTATGAAGAATATCCAGATCCCCACGAAGACGAGCAGCGGCAAGACCCACGCGATGAGGCTGTTCAGGAAGATATTTTCGCTCTTTCCTGAGAAGGTAACCTTGTGTCGAAGGAGTTCGGCGACCAGCCCAGGATCCTCCACCCTGACGGTCACAAAAGTCTTCTCCTTCTCCTTTTCGCCGGACATGAGGGCCTTTCCCGTGATCTTCTCCTTGCCTATGGTCACCTCCTTGACGTGACCTCCGGCCAGGAGGCCCTTGAATTGGCTGTAGCTGATCTCCTCGGTCTTCTGAGGGGTTATAAAAAATTGATTGATCAGGAACACGCCCCACAGGGCGAGCAGGAGATACCAGATCGAAAAGCGTATTTTCTTCTTTTTTGGCTTCATTCCTCCGTCCTTCACTGAGTACCCCCCGCTCTGTTCGGCAGTGATACTGCTTGGCACGCAGTGACAGTGCCCTCTCTGCCTGAATCTCTGGCTAGAAGATCACCGGGAATGAAATAGCACCATCTCTCTTGTGGCTCCATCGTTATTAAAATATACCGAAAGATGTCCCTCGTCAACCTGTCTGCTGTCCCCCACCTTTTAGATTAGATATCTCTATTGAGGGGATGTGTCACGAAGTGACATCCCCTCCTTAATACTATCTGAATGTCCCCCCCCGCTTTCTACAGAATATAAATGATGGGATGTATCGCCTTGCGATACAGTGGGGGATCGCTCCCGCTCTCCATTATAAAAATAAGGATGTCGGGATCCCTGCCGCTCTGCGGCCCCCTCCCTTTCAGATCTTATA
>MGQS01000011.1:19953-22494 GCA_001797905.1 Deltaproteobacteria bacterium RBG_16_54_11
CTCGGGGTACTGGCCTTCGGCGTCGTCATGATGAAGATCGCCTACGACCTGCACCATCCCATGGAGTTTCTCGCCGTCTTTTTCGCCGCCTCTCTGGTCATCCTCATAGGGGCGTCTTTGGCCCTCGGCTTCGGCCTGAGGGCTGCCCAGCGGCTCAGAAAAAAAATTAAAAAAACCCCTTGAAATTATGGTACGGAGGGGGTATAAGGGAAATTAATGAGAGGGTTGATTGCCTAAAATTTCAGAAGGGAGGGTGTATTATGATGAAGAGTGCTGTGCTGAAGAAGTTCGGTCTTGGTCTTTCTGCTCTGTTTCTTATTACGGCTCTTGGGGTGGCAGGCTGTGCTACACAGGAGCAGGTCAATGCAGCGGTCAAGAAGGCTGAGGATGCCGCTGCACGGGCCGAGGCCGCTGCTGCTAAGGCTGAGGCCGCTGCTGCTAAGAGTCAAAAGACCTTTGAGAAGGGAATGCAGAAGTAACTGCCCGTATTTCCCGCAGCAGGGCGGCAGCTGACCGAAGGGTCACTGGCTAAAGAGCCACCTTCGGCTTCACGTTGCCGCCCTTATTTTTTGCGCGTGATATCGATGGGGACCCCCTTGTGTTCCTCGAGGGCCTTGACGAGGAGATCGAGGTCGATCTCCTCCCAGAGCTGATAGACAAAGAGCTTCCGCGCCGTGTGAATGAGGAGGTCGGTGATCTCGTTGTAGAGATCGGGGTGGACCTCGACGAAGATATGCCCGTCTTTGAAACCGATCTTGATCGGCTCATAGATGATCTCTACCGGCGTGCCCACTTTCACTAACGTGAAGAGCTCCTCGATATCCTCGGGATAGAGCCGTATGCAGCCGTGGCTCACCAGCCTCCCGATGCCCCAGGGGATGTTGGTGCCGTGGATGCCGACATCATAGTTGGAGAGCCGCAGCCGATACGCCCCGAGGGGGTTGTCCGGGCCCGGGGGCATCCATTTCCGTCCGTACTCCTCCTGCAGGGAGAGCGGGATATTCCACGTGGGGTTCTTGGTCTTCTCTATAATGGTAAACCTCCCGAGGGGCGTGGGCGCATCGAGGACTCCGATGCCGATGGGATAGGTCTTGACCATATGGATATCGTTGAAGAAGAGGTAGAGCCTTAACTCCGGAACATTGATCACAATCCCCTTTGCCTTGACAGGGGGAAGCACCCACTCCGTAGGGATGGATATCTTTTCCCCGGCAGGCGTTATCCACGGATCGATCTCGGGATAGGCGAGCACCAGCTCGTTGTAACCCAGATCGAAGTTTCTGGCGACGTCCAGGAGGGTGTCTTCTTTTGTTATGATATAGTCCTGGGATGCGCCGATGACGGTATTGGCCGAGAGATCTATCCCCGTTTTGCTCTCGGGAAAGCGATAGGGATATGCACCTTTTGCTTCGGGTTTCCCCGGGAGCATAAGGAGGAATAAGAGCATGAACAGGGAGCAGGCCTTTTTCATCCCTTTGTCTCTTCTTGATCTTCTTTTAGCGGCGGCTTCCCGGAGAATTCCACGGCCAGTCTTCGGGCAGTCTGCTCAAAACGCACCCTTTTTTTCTCATCGGGCATCGCCTTGGATAGCCGTTCCAGCACGATCTCTATCTTGTCCGCGGTGAGAGGTTCGGCTGCCTCCTGTAAATCCTTTAATGCCTCTTCCAAGACGATGGAGGCTACCGGTCCTATTGCCAGGTTCAGTTCCTTTTCCAGGGCCGACAAGTAATCCTTGCCCAAGACAGCGCCGGCCTTTTCCGGATGACGGCTCCCTGCTCCGACGAGACCGGCATCACGAAATCGCTGCATTACCTTGACCAGATCGAGGGGCGGCACGTACATCTCATAGGAGATATCCTTTAAAGATTTCCTGCCGTCTATCCTGGCCAAGATATCCCAGTCCTCCTTGGTCAGCCTGATGGTACCGCTGGCTTGGGGGAGCAAATGGAGGACAGCGTTGAGGTTCAGGGTTTGATCCTGAGTTATCCGATTCCACTCCTGTACCTGTTGCGCAAGCAGGGACAGGACCGCGGCGGCTTCCATCTCGATGGTCGTTTGGTCGCTGGTCTGCTGCGGGGTAAAATTATACGTCCCTGCTTCCCAACCGAGCATGAAGAGGAGCGCCTTGAGGCCGACACAGTGGCCGAATTGGGCGTGTGTAATCCTCCCCTCATGGAGGAACACCTCCCCTTCCCTTCCTTCCGCTCGGATGAGGAGCCCCCCTGTCCGCTTCTCAGAGCAGAGAAAGCCGAGGGCTTCGGCGAACTGATGCGTATCCTTGATCTCACCGTTTTGCTCGCTCATATGGTCAAGCGACCTTTCGCTTCCTGCTATCTGGGCAACAGAGATGACCGTAGAAAGAAGACCCTTCCTCGATAACCAACATCACCATCATGTTGCCCATCAAACTCTATAGAATGCACCCTGGAAAGTCAACTCCCACACTGTCGCCCTGCGACATCCCATCAGTTATATTTGTATAGAAAGCAGAGGGGGACATTTAGATTCTTAATGAGGGGATGTGTCACAAAGTGACATCCC
>MGQS01000011.1:22546-22699 GCA_001797905.1 Deltaproteobacteria bacterium RBG_16_54_11
CATCCCATCAGTTATATTTGTATAGAAAGCAGAGGGGGACATTTAGATTCTTAATGAGGGGATGTGTCACAAAGTGACATCCCATCAATTATAAGATCTGAAAGGGAGGGGGCCGCAGGGCGGCAGGGATCCCGTCGTCCTTATTTCTACATA
>MGQS01000011.1:22791-24802 GCA_001797905.1 Deltaproteobacteria bacterium RBG_16_54_11
ACAAAGAGCGGGGCTTTCTTATGACATTTCTTTACAGAAGCGAAACGGGATCCACGTCTACTTCTATGGCGGCCTTCTTGAACCCCTTGCCTTCTTGCACCAGGGAGCGGCTCAGCTGTTGCAGCAGGGCGACCCGTTCACCCTTGAAGAGGAGTTGCCAGCGGTATCTGCCCTTGATCTGATATAAGGGGGCAGGGCTCGGTCCCAGCATCTCCACCGCTCCTCGCAGGGTCTTGAGCAATGCCGTGCCTTTTTTTGCGAGCCTCCGTATCCCTTGTTCCGCATCATGGGGGTTTCCGGCAGAGACCCGTATATTGACCATGCGGGTCAGGGGGGGAAAGCGTAAGGCCTGGCGCGATTTCATCTCTTCCTCATAGAAGCCCAAAAAGTCATGCTCCTTGGCCCTTTGAATGGCGTAGTGCTCGGGGAGGAATGTCTGGATAATGACCCTCCCCGGATCCCCTCCCCTCCCCGCCCTGCCTGCTGCCTGGCTGATGAGCTGAAAGCACCGCTCCGCCGCCCGCAGCTCCGGGAGATGGAGGGCGACATCGGCCGCGATGATCCCCACCAACGTAATCCCGGGGAAGTCGTGCCCCTTGACGATCATCTGGGTCCCCACGAGGATGTCTATCTCCCCTTGCTCCAAGGCGCGCAACACCTTCCCCTGGGCGCCTCGCCGGATCATGACATCGCTGTCCATCCGCGCCACCCTGGCCCCGGGGAATAGCTGCTTTACCTCTCCTTCCACCTTTTCCGTGCCGACGCCGAGCAATCGGATCTTGCCGCCTCCGCACTTCGGACATATCTGGAAGGCGGGAAGATGATAGCCGCAATAGTGGCAGAGCAGGGCCTTTCTCCGGGCGTGATAGGTGAGGGAGACGCTGCACTGGCGGCAGGTAAAGGCGGCGCCGCAATCGGCGCAGATGGCCGCATGGGAGAAACCCCGGCGATTCAAAAAGAGGAGGGATTGCCGACCAGCCGCCAGGTTTTCCGCCAAGGCGTTCTGTAAGGGGGGAGAGAAGAGCCCATGGTTTTCTTTCTTGAGGTCCACGATCTCCACCGTGGGCAGGACCCCGCCCCCTACCCGGTTTGGCAGGGAGAGGGTTTTGTATCTTCCTTGCCCGGCATTGTAAAAGGATTCGAGCGACGGGGTGGCAGTGCCGAGGACGACGACTGCCCCTTCCTTCTGCGCCCGCATAACGGCCAGATCCCGCGCATTATATCTCACCCCGTCTTCCTGTTTATAGGAGGTGTCATGTTCTTCATCCACGATGATCAAGCCCACCTTGCTGCAGGGGGCGAAGACGGCGGAACGGGCGCCGATGATCACCCGGACCTCCCCTCTTCTCGCCTTCCTCCATTGGTCGTATCGCTCCCCCGGCGCGAGACCGCTGTGGAGCAGGGCCATCTCTATGCCCAGCCGTTTTTGAAAGCGCCCCACCAATTGGGGGGTGAGGGAGATCTCGGGGACCAGGATCACGGCCTGCTTGCCCAGGGCCAGGGCCTCCTGCACCGCCCTGAGGTAGACCTCGGTCTTTCCGCTCCCCGTGATACCGTGGAGGAGAAAGGGGCGGAACGTATCTTCCTTGAGGGCCTTTCCTATCTGCTCCACCGCTGCCTGCTGCTCCGGGGTAAGGGAGAAAAGGCCTTCCTCTCTCTCCACCGTGTCCGGGATCGGCTCGCGGTAGACCTCTTCCTCCTTTATCTGCACCTGCCCCTTGGCCACGAGCGCCTTGAGAGCCGCGGAGGCCTTTCTGAACCGCTTCCGGAGCTCCTTGAGCGAGGGCCTTCCTCCCTCCTCGATGAAGGAGAGGATCTCCCGCTCTGTGGGGGTGAGGGCGTCGAGGGGAGGGGGTGAGGGCACGACCTCCACAAAGGCCGCCTTTTTCACCTTGGTCCTGCCCGGCTGTATGCGCGCCTCCAGGGAGATCAGGCCCTTTTTCTCCAGGGCAAAAAACAGAGAGCGGTGAGGATTGGTCTTGAGCAGCCCCTTGAACGGGCTTCCAGTGTG
>MGQS01000011.1:24811-25778 GCA_001797905.1 Deltaproteobacteria bacterium RBG_16_54_11
GCCTGCAGCACCCGGGCAGCCGGGGTTTGATCGGAAGAACCCTCTGCAACGGCCCGCCTCCCCTCCGGCGTCAGGGAACAATGATAGTAGCTCTCCCAGTTGATACCGGGCGGCAGGGCCGCCTTGATTACCTGTCCCAGGGGTGCGAGGTAGTAATCGGCGATCCAGCAAAAGAATCGGAGCATCCCCTGGTCAAACAGGGGCGCCTCGTCGAGGCAATCGATAATTTCTTTGATGTCTTTGTTCTCGATGCCGGGAGGAAGATCAGAGCATGTGCCCAGCACATAGCCCGTGACCTTGCGTTTGCCTAGCGGTACCAGGACCCTCCTGCCGGCCTCACAGATGAATCGCAGCGGCAGGGGTATGGCATAGTGGAAGGTCTTGTCCAGGGGAAGGGCAACGACGACCTCCGCATACAACCCCCCGGTATCTGGCTCCTCTCGCGGCATCTCTCATGAGAGTAGCATCTCACCGGGGGGTTGTAAAGGAGAGGGCCTCAGGGGGTCCCGGGCCCCTCCTCACGGGGTCCTTGGCCCCTCCTCACGGGGTCCTTGGCCCTCTCTCGTGGTGTCTCGCCTTATGCATCAGGCCGCGCATCTCGCGCCGGAACTGTAGTTGAAAGACGATGTATCGCGCCTGCTTTTCTACGGGGAGGATCCGCGCGAGCTCATGGAATCCCTCCTCCTTCACCTCGCGGAGCTTGCCGTCGTTCTCTTCCAACGCCTGTATGGTTTTCTTGAGCTCTCCCGCGGTCGCTTTATTCTCGATCATCCGCTCCAGCTCGCGCACCAATTCCCTGTTTTCCTGCCTCAGCGCCCGCTTTCGCTCTTCATACTGGCGCAGCAAGGGGAAGACCCTGGCCTTTTCCTCTTCCGTTAAATCCAGCCGTTCCGTCAGCTTCTGCTGCCAGATGAGCTCTACCTTTTTTCTCAGCTCCTCTCTCCGTTCCTGCTTCATCGGCCGTTCC
>MGQS01000012.1:0-626 GCA_001797905.1 Deltaproteobacteria bacterium RBG_16_54_11
ATGAGGCCTTCCTTCAAGGCTTTTTTGATCTCGGCCTGCCCCTGTTCCGAGCACATGTACTTTTGATCCTTCACCTCGACGACATCGGCCACCTGCTTGACCTTCTCGACCAGCTTGGGAATGTCCACGTAGCCGGCGATGTTTCTGCCGCAGTGACAGATATAGACCCCTACCCTGTGTCTCTTTCTCATTCGTGCATCCTCGATATGACTGCCAAGGCCCGTGCCGCAGCCCCGTTTGCCTCGGCAACCGAGTCCGGTATGTCCTTGGGCGCCTCACAGCAGCCGGCAAGGTAGACCCCTGGCTTTGAGGTGATGACGGGATCATTGGGATCAAGTTCCTTCATGAATCCATTTTGGTCCACTTCCAGGCCGAGGGTCGTCGCGATCTCCTTGAGGCCTTTGGAAGGTCTGAGGCCGCACGCCAAGACCACGACATCCGCCTCCACCTCATAGGGTTGGCCGAGGAGGGTGTCCTCTCCCTTCACCACGAGGTTCCCATTACGGCGGAAGATCTCCGAGGGGATGCCCCGACGGTAGATCACCCCGGTCCTCTGGACCCTCTCATGGAAGCCCTCGTAGCCCTTGCCAAAGGCCCTCACATCCATGAAAAAGACCGTCACCTTG
>MGQS01000012.1:797-1388 GCA_001797905.1 Deltaproteobacteria bacterium RBG_16_54_11
GAGAAAAGAGGCGCTCCATCTCCAGGCTGGTGATCACCCCCTTATATTTCCCGTAGCCGTATTCCGGTTTCTGCGAGGCGTCGAAGATATCGTATCCCACGGCAACGATAATGGCGCCCACCTCGAGCTCTCTCTCCTGCGGGGTCATCGTATGATCAAGGGCCTTTTGCTCACAGGCTGTCACGCACTGCAGGCACTCACAGCAGATGGCGCAGTTGAGGCATCTCTTGGCCTCCGCCACGGCCTCTTCCTCGGTCAGGGTCACTTCGACCTCCTTATTTCCCTGGCGCTCCGATACCGGGATGCGCGGGGTCTTGGCGCGGGGCCTCACCTCAACCGGCCGAGCGGGCAGGGGCGCGGCGTTCTTCTCTCGTGCTTCCCTCCCTGCCTGCACATCTTCGCCGCGCAAAAAGCGATCAATCGAGACGGCGCCCTCATGTCCCTGGTTGATGGCCTCAATGGCAAACCGGGGACCGAGCACGACATCGCCGCCTGCGAAGATCCCCTCCGCCCCTGTTGCCAGGGTTATTGGATCTGCCTTCACCGTACCTTGTTTGGTCAGCTCCAGGCCTATCTTCGGCGCCCAGTCGA
>MGQS01000012.1:1791-1928 GCA_001797905.1 Deltaproteobacteria bacterium RBG_16_54_11
CATGATTCCCTCCAGCTCCTTGCCCTCGATGTCATAGCCCTTGCTCTTGTGCAGCCCCACGGCCACGAAGATCGCCTTATAGCCGTCCTTGCGCAGGTCATCGATGGTCAGGTCCTTGCCGATTCTCACATTGGTCT
>MGQS01000012.1:2036-2678 GCA_001797905.1 Deltaproteobacteria bacterium RBG_16_54_11
GGGCCTCAAAGATGGTAACCGGATAGCCGAGCAAGGCGAGGTCCCTGGCTGCAGTCAAGCCGGCCGGGCCTGCCCCGACTATCGCCACCTTCGGCTTGCTGGGGTCGATGACAGGCTTTTCCGCTTTGTCCTCAGAGGGATGCGTCCTGACATAGTCGGTGACAAATCTCTTGAGGGGATTGATGGCGACTGATTCGTCGATCTCCCTTCTGTTGCACGCCTGCTCACAGGGGTGGTAGCAGATCCTCCCGCAGACCGACGGCAGTGGATTTTGCTGTCTGATCAGGTTCAGGGCTTCTTTGAACTTACCGGCAGAGATAAGGGCGACATAGCCGTGCGCGTTCACCCCTGCCGGACATGCCTGCCTGCAGGGCGCACGATCCAGCTTGGAGATAGCCATCGCATTAGGGATCGCCTGGGGGTAGGCCTTATATGCCGCCTTGCGCTGCATCAGCCCCTCGTTGAACTCGTGAGGCACCAAGACAGGACATACCTTGATGCACTCTTCGCAGGCGTTGCACTTCTTGATGTCTATGTACCGGGGCTTCGTGCGCACCTGTACTTTAAAATGCCCTGCCTCTCCCTCTACCGAGCTTACCTCGGTGTTGGTGAGCAGCTCTATCTTCGAGTGTTGTCCGACCT
>MGQS01000012.1:2905-3031 GCA_001797905.1 Deltaproteobacteria bacterium RBG_16_54_11
CCCGGCACAACCTTCAACAGGTCGTCGACGATGCCGTAGTGGGCGACGTTGAATATCGGCGCCTTGGGATCTTTGTTGACGGCGATGATGGTGGTCGCACCTTTCATCCCGGCGGTATGCTGAAAG
>MGQS01000012.1:3460-4275 GCA_001797905.1 Deltaproteobacteria bacterium RBG_16_54_11
GGGAGTACCGTATCCCCTTTTACTTCTATCTGGTAGCAATCGGTTGCCAGAGGGATCCCTGCTGACGTTGCCAAGGCAGGGGCAAGATCCATCCCGCAGGCAGTCTGTCCGATGAGCACGAGTGCAGGCTTTCTCTCCTTGATCATAAAACTGAGGACATCTTGATAGGGATCTGAATTGAATTGAGCGAGGCGCTCATCTTCGCAGATAAGGGTGTGATGGCAGAAGCGCTTGATACCATCCGCCATAGAGGCAACCCCTTTGCCTAAGAGGACCGCCGTCAGCTCTGCTTTGGTCTTCTCCGCGAGCTCCTGTCCTTTGGACAGCATCTCCAGATTAATATCTCGCATCTCTCCTTGACGATGTTCCATCAGAACCATAATCTCGGCCATGTTAGATCACACCCCCTTTCTGGAAAATATCCGTAACCTTCGTCGCCACTTCATCCGGGCTTCCTTGCAGTAGCTGTGCCCCTTCACCCACAGGAGGCGTAAAGATCCTCTCTACGACAATGAAGGAGCCGGTGGTCCCTACCTGGTCGGGTGCAAGGCCCATGGCACCAAGGTCCAGTTTTTTAATCTCCTTTTTTGCAACCTTCCGTATACCCATGATGGAGACATACCGCGGCTCGTTTATCCCGCTCTGGATGGTAAAAACAGCGGGGGTTTCAACATCCAATGCTTCCTCCAACCCCCCCTCAAGCTCTCTCCTGACCTTCACCCGTTTTTCCCCTATTTCCATGTTCGTCACCAGGGTGGCATGAGGTATGCCGAGCAGTTCGGCCAATGACGCCCCCACCTGGGCATAGCCGTCAT
>MGQS01000012.1:4352-4599 GCA_001797905.1 Deltaproteobacteria bacterium RBG_16_54_11
TATGCATCCGAGCCTTCGGTTTTTTGGTCCGTAATCATGACGGCCTCATCAGCCCCCAAGGCAAGCGCTCGCCGGAGCACATCTTCGCTCTCTTCGGAGCCCACGGTTATTGCCGTGACGGTGCCGCCATGCTTCTCTTTTATCCTCACCGCTTCCTCAATTGCATAGTTATCCCAGTCGTTCACGCAGAAGACCAAACCTTCCGTTTTTATGCCTTTGCCCGTCTGATCGACTTGCAAGTCGATCT
>MGQS01000012.1:4702-4945 GCA_001797905.1 Deltaproteobacteria bacterium RBG_16_54_11
AGGACCTCCCGTATGAGAACCTTCTCTTCGAGCCCGGTTGTCTTTGCGCCATCTTCCAGGGTCAACAGACAGAACGGACAGGCCGTGGCAATTATTTCAGCACCCATGGCATGCGCATCCTTCACCCTGGTCTCGCTGTTTCGTTCTCCCTCGCCTGTGCCCTCGACCCACATCCTGCCTCCACCTCCCTCGCAACAGAGACTCCGCTCTCTGCTTCTGTCAAACTCAAGGAGCTCGAGACCG
>MGQS01000013.1:0-5580 GCA_001797905.1 Deltaproteobacteria bacterium RBG_16_54_11
ATCTCCCTGGTGGAAAAGGTGACGAAAAAGGTGGAGGCAATGGCTCAGGGATCGCAGACGGAGATCGGCACCGGAGGGATGGCGAGCAAGGTCGGCGCGGCAAAACTTGCTGCCCGCTGCGATGTGCCCACGGTGGTAACCGGTTGTAAAGAGCGAAACGTATTAGAGAGGATCTTTACAGGGGAATTGGTGGGAACCCTCTTTCTGTCCGGCGGCGAGCCGCTGAAGGGCAGAAAACAGTGGATAGGCTTTACCCTGCGGCCAAAAGGAAGGCTGACACTAGACAGGGGAGCTCGGGAGGCGATCATGAAGGGGGGCAGGAGCCTTCTCCCTTCGGGGATCGTAGCGGTAGAAGGGAATTTCGGCAGGGGAGACCTCGTATCCTGCCTTGATCCCCGCAAGAAGGAATTTGCGCGGGGATTAGTAAATTACAACTCCCGCGAATTGCAAAAGATCATGCGGCGACAGAGCTCTCAGATAGAGGAGGTTCTAGGGTATAAATACACCGACGAGGTGATTCATCGAGACAATCTGGTACTCCTTTAGGAGATAGGTGAAATCCCGCGCTCTGCGCGGGAGAGATGGGCGTTTTTCAGCAGCGCGCTAGGAGGCTGGGATGGATATCGCCAAGGAAATACAAAAGATCGCCCAACAGGCCAGGGAGGCCTCAACCCAGATAGCCAGGCTTTCTTCAGAGGTGAAGGATCGGGCCCTGGGGATGATGGCCGAGGGCCTGGTTGAGAAAAAGGCGTTTTTGCTGGCGGAAAACCGTAAAGACCTGGAACAGGCCAAAAAGGAGGGCCTCTCCAAGGCCATGCTGGATCGATTGGCCCTCACCGAGGTGGGGGTCAAAGAGATAGCCCAGGGGCTGCGTGAGATTGCCCTGCTCCCCGACCCGGTTGGTGAGGTGGTAAAGATGTGGCGCAGACCCAACGGTCTTGTGGTGGGGAAGATGAGGATACCCCTGGGGGTCATCGGGGTCATCTACGAGTCACGTCCTAATGTCACCGCCGATGCTGCCGGGTTGTGCCTCAAGGGGGGAAATGCCGTGATCCTGCGCGGAGGATCGGAGGCTATCCGCTCCAATCGGGCCATCGGGAACGTCCTCCAAGAGGCGATGGAGAAGGCGGGCATACATACCGCGGCAGTCCAGGTGATCCCCCATACGGAGCGGGAGGCCGTGGAGGAGATGCTCAAGATGGAGGAGTTCATCGATGTCATCATCCCCAGAGGGGGTGAAGGCCTGATCCGCTTCGTGGTGGAGCGCTCCCGGATTCCGGTCATCAAGCACTATAAGGGGGTGTGCCATATCTTTGTCGACGCCACGGCTGACAAGGCAATGGCGCTGGAGATCTGCTACAACGCCAAGGTCCAGAGGCCCGGGGTCTGCAACGCCATGGAGACCCTGCTGGTCCATCAAGAGGCAGCCCCATCACTCCTCCCCCCCATAGCAGAGAAGTTGCAGAAGGCAGGGGTAGAACTCAGGGGGTGTGCCCGCACGCGCCGCATCCTTCCAAACGCCAAGGAAGCGATGGAGGAGGATTGGTATGCTGAATACCTCGACCTGATCCTAGCGGTAAAGGTAGTTGACGACATCGCGGAGGCTATCGATCACATCGGCCGCTATGGCTCCCGGCACACCGACGCCATCATCACCTCGGACTATGCCAATGCCCAACGATTCCTGCGGGAGGTAGACTCCTCCACCGTCCTGGTAAATGCCTCCACCAGGTTCAGCGACGGGTACCAGCTGGGGCTCGGGGCGGAGATCGGGATCAGCACCACCAAGCTGCATGCCTTTGGGCCCATGGGTGTTGAAGACCTCACCACCACCAAGTTCATCATCTATGGAGATGGACAGATCAGGACCTCCTAAGGGTAACGAGCGGAGGACAGGTCTCTTTGGGGGGACCTTTGATCCCATCCACCTGGGCCACCTCCGCTGTGCCCAGGAGGTAAAGGAGGCCTTTGATCTCAGCCAGGTGATCTTCATCCTGGCCGCCACCCCTCCCCATAAGCTGGATCGCCCCATCATCTCCACGAGGCACCGCTGGAACATGGTTAAAGAAGCCATTGCAGACAACCCCTGCTTCACCCTCTCCGATGTGGAGATAAGGCGAGAGGGAGCATCGTACTCCATCGAGACTATCTCCTCCTACCATCGCGACCTCAAAGAGGGAGAGAAGCTCTTTTTTATCCTGGGCGCCGATGCCTTCTGCGAGATAGAGACCTGGAAGGATTATCCTCAACTCTTCACCGTATGCGACTTTATCGTGATCTCCCGTCCTAATTTCGATCCCCTGCAGGCACCGGTGCTCCAATCCGAAGGGTTCACAAAAGAGGACCCGGGAGATCGTTTCCTCCACCCCTCAGGGCATTTCCTGTATTTGCTCCGCGTCACCCCCATCGGGATATCCTCCACCGGCATTAGAAGGGTCGTCAGAGAGGGAAGGTCGCTCAGCTATCTGGTCCCCAAGGAGGTAGAAAAATATATAGCGAGAGAGGGCCTCTATCGAGAGGTGAAACATTCACTTTAATTTTTTATCGCCTTTTGTTATAGTAGTGAACAAGAGAATAAATCCTTTGGGGAGGATTCAAGGGATCAATCCCGACATATCGGAGGTGGCCCTTTGGCCACACTATAGATCTAGGGAATCGGGATTTCAGCAAACGAGTAAAAAAGGCAAGAATGAGCGAGATGAGGCTGCCTTCTGATCGGCACGTCAGAGGCTTTCACCTTCCTGAAGCCCCGGCAAGAATCTCCTTTTTGAGGGGATGGATGGGGCAAACCGCTCCCGAAGAAAACCAGAGCATCTGGCAGAACGTACAAGACAAAGATAAGAATCCTTTTTTAGGAAATGGTATTTTTATGCCGCCGAAGCCGCCGAAGGTGACCTTTTGGTCAAAGGTGGCCCTTTGGCCAGTGACCCTTTGGCCAGATGGGGGTAAGGGCAAACCCTCATGAGGGTTTGTATGCAAGAGGCCTTTAAAGACTCCAAGGAGAAATCGCTCTTTTGCGCAAAAGCCGCCCTGGAGAAAAAGGCCTTTAATGTAGCAATATTGGAACTCAAAAAGGCCTCCTCCGTTACCGACTATTTCCTCATTTGCAGCGGGCGCTCCGACCGGCAGGTTCAGGCCATCGCCGAGGGCATCGAGGCAAAGATGGGAGAAAAGGGGGTTCGGCCTTTGGGGGAAGAAGGGATGCGGGAGGGAAGATGGGTCCTCATGGATTATGACGATGTGGTCATTCACATCTTCTATGACCAGGTTCGACTCCACTACGATCTCGAAGGCCTCTGGATAGAGGCCCCAAGGATAGATCCGCCAAGGGAAAAGGATTGAAGTTCATATGCAACTGTGGGGCACGGGAGAAGGCAGGCCTCTTCCAAAACAGTCCTTGCCGCACATAAAGGGGGAACATTATGTTCATTAGGATATCTTTTCTCTCCATCATCATTTTTGGAGCTATATTTATCTACCTCTCGGCCCTCAACCCCTTGGGGGTCACCTTTCAATATTTCAGGGGAAATTATATAGAAACCTCCCTTTCCATCCTGCTCGTCGTCTCTTTCTTCATTGGGGCTCTGCTCATCTTCCTTATATATTCAATAAAAGACATCAGAAGGGCGCTCAGGGAAAGCAAACAAAAAAGGGAGAGGGAGCAACTGTGGGATTTATTTTATTCGGCCACCGACGCCCTCTTCAAGAACGACCTGCCCAAGGCTGAAAAACAGATCCTCGCATACCTTAAGAAGAAGCCCGATGACCCCAATGCCTATCTCAAGCTCGCTGAGGTTTATCAAAAAGGGGGAAAGGTCAAAAAGGCCATTGAAACCCTGGAAAGAGCCAGAGACTTAAAGAAAGACAAGCTGGAGATACTCTTCATGGAGGCCCAGATATACAAGACGGTCAAGGATTATGATGGTGCCGCCAGGACCTTCAAAGAGATCGTCGCCCTCAACCCCAACAACCGGGAGGCGATGAAGGAGCTGAGGGATATCTACATCGAGGAAAAGGAGTGGGAAGAGGCTCTCAAGCTCCAGAAAAAGATCATCAAGGGAAGCGCGAAGGGTGAGATCGACCAGGAGAAAAAGCTGCAACAGGGATTGCACTACGAGCGCGCCAAGCTTATGGCCGACAGGGGTAAGGAAGAGAAGGGGATAAAAGACCTGAAGGAGGTTCTCAAAGAAAATTCCTCTTTCATCCCTGCCCAGGTCTTGCTGGGGGAATTGCTTCGCCAAACCGGGAAGGGCAAAGATGCGATTAGGGTTTGGCGAAGGGGATTTGAAAAGACCGGCGAGATTATCTTTTTAAATAAATTGGAGGACCTCTATCTTTCTCAAGAGCACCCTCGGGGTATCATCAACCTCTACCTGGAAGCCATGGAAAAAAATCCAAATAACATCATCATTCCCTTCTTCTATGCCCGGCTCTGCCTGCGGCTCGAGATGATCGATGAAGCCCTGGATAAATTGGAGGAGATGGATATAAACCTTTCCGGTCACCCCTCATATCACTATCTGCTGGCCGAGGTCTATGCCCACCGGGGCGATTATGAAAAGGCCATGGGAGAATATAGGAAGGGGCTCAAGCTTGAGGGGGGGGCTTATGTCCCCTACATCTGCACCAACTGCCAGAAAGAGATCAAAAACTGGCTCCCCCTCTGTCCGGAATGCGGCCAGTGGGGCACCTTTACCCCGCGCGACACAGAAGAGATCAAAGTACCCCTTGCGCCCCTTCCCTCTCGATTAGTGGCCTGGGATTTTTAGGTGGGGCCTTCACGAACCTTCCCGTGGTTGTTGAATCTCATTTTCCCTCCGGTCTGCCCCATCTGTAGGACCCTCATCAGCTGGAAGGGGCAAGACCCTATCATGTGCCCTGATTGTCGCAAGGCAATAAGGCCCGTACGCCCCCCCTACTGCCCCCACTGCGGCCTCCCTTACCCCACGGGAGATGAAGAAGATCGCCTCTGTGGCTTGTGCCTGCAGGAGAGGTGGTATTTCGAGGTCCATCGCACCTGCGCCCTCTATGAAGGGGCGCTCAAAGAGGCGATACATAGATTTAAATACGGGGGTGTATTCCCCCTCGTGAGGGTTTTTGGGGATCTGCTGGAGCCTGCCTTCCAAATCCTCACCCGCGATTATCCGGCGGATGTCATGGTCCCCGTCCCCCTCCACATCAGAAGGTTGAGGGAGCGGGGATTCAATCAGGCCCTCCTCCTGGTCAAAGAGTTGAGCAAAAGGACGGGCATCCCCTATAAGGAGAGGGCCTTGAAAAAGATTAAGGATACCGCGGTTCAGATAGCCCTCAAGAAGCGGGAGAGGAGGAAAAACCTCACGAGGGCCTTTCAGGTAAAGGATCAGGAGGCAATACAGGGCAAAACCGTCGTGCTGGTGGACGATGTCTACACCACAGGGGCCACGGTCAATGAGTGCTCCCGCGCCCTGCGCATGGCAGGGGCCGAGCGGGTGGCCGTCCTCACCGTCGCACGGGCCCTATAAGGTATTGGATTCCGGAGCAAATGGAGGCAGAATATGAAGGTGAATAAAATAGCCATTGTCGGGAAAAATACAATATATC
>MGQS01000013.1:5593-10182 GCA_001797905.1 Deltaproteobacteria bacterium RBG_16_54_11
AGGAAAAGGGCTATACGCTCGTCGGCTTGGCCGGCCGGGGAGAGGAATCCTTAAAAAAGGCAGCTTCCCTCGTGGGGGGCGATGTCCGCACCACCACTGTACCGGAGGAGATTACTGCAGAGGCCGACCTGGTCCTTATCACCACCTCGGACAGCGCCATTCAGGAGGTCTGCGACAGGATCGCCAGCAAGGGTGGCTTCCATCCCGGGCAAATTGTGGTCCACACCAGCGGTGCCCTCCCCTCTACCATCCTTAAAAGCGCCCAGGATAAAGGCGCCCTGATTGCATCCGTCCACCCCCTGCAGAGCTTCGCCGACGTCAAAGGGGCGGTGAAGATCATCCCCTCGTCGATATTTAACCTGGAGGGTGACCCAAAGGCGATCCCATTCCTTGCGGAACTGGTAAAGGAGCTGGGAGGGAAACCCCTTGCCATCGACACCCAAGGGAAACCCTTGTACCATGCGGCGGCCGTGGTGGCCTGCAACTTCCTCGTTACCCTCGTTTACCTCAGCTATCAACTGTTCGAAGCCATAGACATCTCCCAAGACGACGCCGCCCAAGCCCTTCTCCCCTTGATCAAGGGGACAGTGAACAATATTGAGCACCTGGGTCCCGTCAAGGCCCTGACCGGACCCATCGCCAGGGGGGATGTGGGCGTGATCAGAGGACACCTGGAGGCCTTCAAGGCGGTAGATCCCAGATTCAAAGATATATATCGCAGTATCTCCTGTCTTACCGTGGAGATTGGGATCAAGAAGGGCACCCTCTCCCTCGAGAAGGCGGAAGAGATCCTGCAACTCGTGGAAAGATAGAGAAAACCGACTCGCGGCTGGAAGGCTGATGCTTTTCCCCCGGGCGAATAGTTGAAGACAACCCTTTCCTATTTGAATAATACCTATTATAATTGTGAAATAATGCTTGCATTGTCAAAGCCTCACGTTTTTAAAATGCGCTCAATGACAAAAGGATGATAGCAGACGAAGATCCATAGGCTCATACGTTACATGCCTTAGGGGGCATCGTGAAAGAGCGGGAAACACTTATAAAAGTACAGGATAAGGGGGAACTTTTAGTTCTCCTGCGCGGGCGACAGCTCCGAGTACGGCCTGAAGACCTTCCCGTAAGCAGTCTGTGGATACCCATGGAAGAGTTGGAGATATCGGACGAGTGGGGTGACCCCATGTACACCGTTAAGGTCCGTAATCTGGAGAAAAACACAGAAATCCTTGCCGTGTGGATCTAACGTTAATCTCACAGCGTGCAACGGAAAAGGGAAGACCGTCAACCACCTGCCGCCTGCGGGGGGTACTTTTTGTTGCCCAGACGTAAAGAATGTGGTACAGTAAGGCATAAGACACCATTCCCTGCTTAAAAAACAAGAGAAGAACACAAAAGTAGACAGGGGCATTCGTATGCCGGTAAAGCCACGCAGCTATTTATTGCCTATTTTTTTCGTTTTCATATTTCTTCCTTGTCTTTCCTTCGCCCTTGAATCGGGCTCGCTGTACATCTCGTCCAGGCCCTCTGGAGCCGGCATCTATCTGGACGACGCCAGGATCGGAGAAACAAATATCGTTATTAACGCCATCCCCGCCGGCTCTCATAAGCTCAGGGTGGAGCTGGTGGGTTATGATAAGGTCGAACAGATGGTCATCGTCCAGGCCGGGCGCACCACCCGTATCCCCGTCGCGCTTGCGCGCATGAGGGGCATACCAGTGGTTAAGGGTGAAGGGGCTGCCCCGCCTTTGCCGGAACTCCTCTCTGAGTTCATAAATCCGTGGGTGGTCATGCTGGTAGCACTCTTGCTCACGGGAATGGTCATCCTGGCCTTGATCATGAGGGCTATCCCCGCCAGGACAAGCCAGGCACCAATGACCAGAAAGCCGCCGAGGGGCCGGGCGCAGCCCAGGCAAGTGAGGATGCCTGCGCCGGCAAAGAGTATCGCGCACAGGAAGGCCGCTGTCTTGGGAAACTACCGGATAGTGGAAAAGATCGCCAGCGGCGGGATGGCCACCATATACAAGGCGACCAATATCAAGACAGGGGCACTGGCGGTCTTAAAGGTCCCCTATGATCAATTTCAGAATGACCACAGGTTCGTTGAGCGGTTCCGCCGTGAGGCGCAGCTGGGGCAAAAGCTCCTTCATGAAAATATCATCCGTCTCTACGAATATGGAAAGTCGCAGGACGGCCAGATCTATATTGCCATGGAATACCTGCCGGGGATCGATCTGCGCGGTTATCTCGACAGATATGGTAAGATGCCCGTTAAAGAGGCAGTGAGGACAGTGGCGCAGGTATGCCGCGCCCTCGGTTATGCCCATGATAAGGGGATTGTCCATCGCGATATCAAGCCGGAAAACATCATGCTTCATGATAAAAGATCCAAAGGCAGGGTGGTGCTGATGGATTTCGGTGTGGCTCATGCAGCGTACCTGGGTACCGTGGGGACACGGAGTTCCTACCTCGGAACACCCTATTATATGTCTCCCGACCAAATCTCACGCCGGCAGGTTGATGGTCGTTCGGACATCTATTCCCTGGGGGTGGTCTTCTTTGAGCTGCTCACCGGCAAGCGCCCTTTTGATGACACCGACCCCCTCAAGGTCCTCATCAAGCACCGGGAGTCCGCGCCGCCGAGGCTGAGATCCGTAAATCCCAAGATCCCCCTCGGGCTCGAAAGGATAGCCCTCAAGATGCTGGCCAAGAGGCCTGCGGACCGCTACAAGAGCGTCGAGGACCTCTTAGCAGCATTGAAGAGATATATGGGAAGGGAGGGGATTGTAGTTGATTAAATCTTTTCGAGAAAAGGAGAGCTGACATGAAGACAAAGAGAATGTTTTGTTCTGGTGTAGGTTTGGTGTTTTTGTTCCTCGTGGTTTTTGCCGTCACTGTCCTGGCTGCTGAGGGGGTATTTATCAGCGACATCAAGATGAATCCCTCCAAGTATTACAACCTCCAGGTGAGGATTAAGGGGGTAGTGGTTGATGTGGCTCCCGAGCAGGCCGGGCTCAAGAGCGGCATGTACACCATGAGGGATGAGAGCGAGCAGACCATCGAGGTCAAGACCGACGAGCTGCCGGCCCCGGGGCAGAGTTTCATGGTTGAGGGTATCGTGACCATGAAGGCGGAGACCCAGACACCGTTCCTGAAGGAGCTGAAGCGGAATGGGGGGAATCTTTTGCCCATTATCGTCATCGGCGCGGCGGTGATTGTGCTGATCCTCATAGGGATCTTGGTCTATATGCTGCGCAGGCCTGCTGCCATGGAGCCTGCCTACGAGGAAGGTGGCACCATTGAGCCCACCCGCCCGATTAGCACCGCGGAGATGAAGCGGGTTGCCCCTGCTGCCCCCGAGCGGACGGTTGAGGTTCCTGCTATACCTGCCCAGCTGGAGGTCCTCAACGGACCCAACAAGGGGGAGAAGTATATCCTCAAAAGGCAGAATATGATCGGGAGAGAAACAGGGGATGTGGCCCTCGGCGATCCCACGGTGAGTGCCGAGCATGCGCAGATTACCTTCAAGAACAGAAAGTATGTCCTGACCAACAAGAGCCTCACGAACCCGGTCAAGGTCAACAAGGCCACGGTGGAGACACGGGAGCTCAAAGACGGTGATGAGATCGTCTTGGGCGCGATAAAGCTGAAATTCTCCAAGCTGTAATTTGATCAATAGAAAGATGGGGGTTTTCTCGCGGTATTCGGCGAGAAGGCCCCCGCTGCACCCAATGATGTTGTTGGCATGAGTACGCGGAATATCACCCTTCTGGATCGCTGTATGTCGCAACGCGACATTCCGCCAGTAAGATCTTGCCGCCTTTCCCGCTTGCTCCCCAACCTTTAGATTCTTAAGGAGGGGATGCCGCAGAGCGGCAGGGATCTGGCCAAAGGGCCACCTTCGGCCGACATCCTTATCTCTATATTGAGGAGCGGGAGCGGCATGATGTCCTTAAAAGATTTAAAGGAGCATCATTATACAAAGTAGGGCGGGACCCGTTTAAAGGCGGGATATTCAAGAGGTAAGAAAGAAAGGATTACATCATGATCAGGCACCTGCACGGTAAGCGCCTCACCGTCTTTGTCCGGCTCGTTGCGGCCTTCTTGTTTTTGTTCATGCCCTCTGTGTGTCTTGCCGGCGTCGTCCTTACCCTCAACCAGATCAACATCGAGCGATTCCCCGAAATCAGCATCTATCTGACGGCTGCCGATGAGCGGGGCGCCCCTCTCAAAGGGCTGAATGTCTCGCACTTCATGGTCCGGGAAGACGGCAGCACTGTTCGGGTGAAGGGGGTCTTCCCCTTGGAGAAAGGCGACGAGCCCCTTTCCGTGGTCCTGGCCATCGACCGGAGCGGGAGCATGCGCGGGCAGCCCATCAAGGACGCCCTGAAAGCGGCAAAGGATTTTATCAAGGAGATGAGGGGGATCGATCGGGTGGGCCTTGTCAGCTTTGATGATCACGTCACCGTCATCTCCCGCCCGTACGCGGATAAAGGGCCCCTCATTAAAGCAATCGACAAGATCAAGGTAGGAAAGGATACCGCCCTCAACGATGCCATCATGAAGTCCCTGCAACTGCTTTCCCCCTTTAC
>MGQS01000013.1:10268-21457 GCA_001797905.1 Deltaproteobacteria bacterium RBG_16_54_11
GCGCCGGTATCCCCGTTATCACCGTCGGCCTGGGCAAAGAGGTGGATGCCTCTGCCCTTGAGGCTATGGCAGGCGGGTCAGGCGGCCGGGCATTCTTCGCCCAGGAATCGAGCGAATTGTCCGATCTGTACCAGGCGATTGCGAGACAGTTGATGAACCAATACCGCGTCAGCCTTCAATCGCGCAAATCCCTGGACAATGGCTGGCATCGGCTCCGGGCTGAATTGAAAACCGCCGGGGGAAAGGCGCAGGTGGAGAGGCTCTACCTGGCGACCTTGCGGCCGGTACTGCCGACCGGCGCGCTGGAGGCATATCGCAGGGGGATGAATTGGCAGTACCTGCTGGCGATCATCCTCTGCGCGCTGGCAATAACCCTTGGCGCGGCCATCATCGTCATCGCGGTGATGCGCTCTAAAAAGGGAACGAGAAGATCCGGTTAGAAGCCACCCTGGCTATGAGGTCTCGAACATGAAGATATCGATCGGTAAAAAGACAGATGTTGGGTGTGTGCGGGAGGCGAACGAGGACAGTTTTTATATGGAGCTTCCCCAGGAGGGAGCACCCCAAGGGAGTACTTCCCAAGGGGTCGCAGGTTCGCTCAATCGCTATGGGCTCCTCATCGTGGCCGATGGGATGGGCGGGCAGGTCGCAGGCAAAGAGGCCAGCGAGACCGCCGTCGACGTGGTGAAGGCGCTCTTCGCCGCACAAGCGAAGACCGGAAAGCCGCTCAAGGACATCAAAAAGTTTATCCTCGATGCCTTCCGTGGGGCCAATCAGGCGGTCTTCAAGAAGGGAAAGGCAAAGAAAGCCAATATGGGGACGACCCTCACGACAGCCTTCATCGACAACCAGAATGCGTACATTGGCCATGTGGGGGACAGCCGGGCCTACCACCTCCGGGGGAGGGAGATCAGACAGGTGACCGAGGATCACTCCCTTGCCGAGGATATGGTGAAGAAAGGCAAGGCCACCCGGGAAGAGATGAGAACGTCTCCCATGCGCAGCATGCTCACGAGGTCCATCGGGACAAAGGAAGACGTGGCCATTGATGATCCCGTCGGGATAGAGCTGGAAGACGGGGATGTGCTCGTGCTGTGCACCGACGGCCTGACCAACCTCGTGGAAGAACAAGAGATCCTCTCCGCGGTCCACAACACCGCCGATCTCCAGAAGGCGTGCAACAAGCTCGTCGATATGGCACGCAAGCGGGGCGGGCACGACAACATCACGGTCATCGCCGCCGAGTTCGGCGCGTTGAAGCGTATAAACGGGCTGGGGATCAAGGCAAAAACGGTGTTGGTAAAGTCGGTGAAGGGTGCCAAGAAGAGGGGGATCCTCATCGTTGCTATCGGCCTTCTCGCAGCTATCTTCATGTTGTTGACATATCTCTTTGTCTCCCATTATATGGGGCAAGACAGGTTCTATAAGGCCCCCGCAACGGAACAGGGCACCGAATAATGCACCTGTATAAGCCGCTCTATGCCATGGGCCAGCCATTCAAAACACGCTTGCGCCATCTCTGGGCAATAGGGTGCCTCCTCGTTTTTGCCGCCCTGCCGGTGCACGCCGGCGTGGTCCAGGGTGAGGTTACCACTGTCGAAGGGGAGAATATCCGGATAGATGTAGGCACTGAGGCGGGTCTTAAGATCGGCGATCAAGGAAAGGTATTCTACACCGTCCTCGTCGGTAAAGAGAGGCGGCCTCAGCCCGTGTATGTGGCATGCTTTACCATAACGAGTGTTGAACAAGAATCCTCTGTGGCAAAGGTCGAGAAGGCACAGGGGGAGATAATGGCTGGATATCTGGTGGAGGCAACGTCGGCAGAGGCGCCGGTTGTTCAGACACCGGCTGTACAAGCACCGGCGGTACAGCAGCCGATTGTAGAGGCGCCGATAGAGCCGGTAAAGACGGAGGAGAAGCAGCCTCCGGAGAAGCCGGCTCCCGCTAAAGTGGTCAAGAAAAAGCGGGTCGTCAAGCGCTCTGTAAAGGCCGGGGAGGTCTGGAGAGACCCGCGTCTCGGGATGAGCTTTGTCTGGGTGCCGGAGGGATGCTTTGAGATGGGGTGCGGGGACTCGATGGCCGGCTGTAGTGATAGCGAGAAGCCCCCCCACAAGGTCTGTCTGAACGGTTTTTGGATGGGGAGACATGAGGTGACCCAGCAGCAGTGGAGGCGCCTCATGGGAAACAATCCCTCGGATGCCAAGCGGTGCGGGATCCAATGCCCTGTTGAGGAGGTCTCATGGAACGAGGCTCTGGAGTTTGCCAGAAAATTGTCGGCAAAGACAGGGTACCTGTTCCGGCTCCCCACGGAGGCGGAGTGGGAATACGCCTGCAGAAGGGGCGGAAAGAGACAGCAATACGCCGGGTCAGAGCCCCTGGACGCCCTGGCGTGGTATAAGGAAAACGCCGATGGAAGCCCCCATCCCGTAGGCCGGAAGCTGCCCAATGAGCTTGGAATATATGACATGTCGGGCAATGTATGGGAGTGGTGTCTCGATATCTTCGACAAGGATGCCTTTCTCAAGGCAACAAGGACATTAGGAAATCCCGTCTTCGTCAACGACAGGTTCATGGATATATACGGCGAAGGCTATTCCCGCATCCTGAAAATCCTGCAGACGGCTTCGGGCTACCGAAGCGTGCGGGGGGGGAGTTGGAGCAATGCCGCCGATCGCCTGCGCTGCACCGATCGCATCAAGGGCAACCCCGACAGCCGCCGCGACTGGCTGGGATTCAGGTTGGTCAGGGAAGAGATAAAGAAGAAGTGAAGGGAAGTTGCTTAAGATTCTTGAGCCTCGACTTTCAGCCGTTTCTTGCAACCTCAAATATCTTGATAAATCCATATAATAAGTTCACTATGGTATAATTACAGTGGAGGATTTTAAAGATGGCAAGAGAATTTAATGTCGTTATTGAAAAGGATGATGATGGCTATTTTGTCGCATCCGTCCCCGAACTGCGAGGATGCCACACGCAAGCAAGATCCCTTGACGTGTTGATGAAGCGGGTGAAAGAAGCGATCGAGCTTTGTCTTGAGGTCGAGGAACCCGTATCAAACGAATTCATCGGCATTCAGCGTGTGGTCATCTCCTCATGAGTGGATTCCCTTCGGTTACCGGTACACAACTTATCAAGGCACTTCGGAAACATGGTTTCGAAGTGATCCGTGTTAGGGGGAGCCATCATTACGTGCGCCATCTCGATGGACGGAGCACAGTCGTACCCGTACATCGTGGTGAGACTATCGGTCGTGGGCTCCTCGCTCAAATCCTGCGAGATTGTGAACTTTCCAGGGACGATCTCAAGAAAGTACTCTGAACGCATCAAGGGCAACCCCGACAGCCGCCGCGATTGGCTCGGATTCAGGCTGGTCAGGGAGGCGATAAAGAAGAAGTGAAGGATTTATTTCCTCGCTCATCATAAAGACCAGGCGTTGGAAGTTTGTTGAATACATAAAAAGGGGTTAGCCGGAGGAGGCTAACCCCTTTTTTCATTGGCGTGAGCATACCCTTTTGCATGACGAGACGTTTTAATCAGGGATTCAATGAATTGCCTGATCTCTTACTATTTTTTCCGATTGAAAAGCTTCAGATACTCCCCGTAGCCTTCTTTTTTCAAATCCTCTTTAGGGATAAATCGCAGGGCCGCTGAATTCATACAGTACCGAAGCCGGGTTGGCGGCGGTCCGTCGGAAAAGACGTGGCCGAGGTGGGAGTCGGCGCGCTTACTCCTCACTTCAGTGCGATTCATGAACAGGCTCTTGTCTTTTTTCTCGACGACATTATCCGGCTCAAGGGGCTTTGTAAAGCTCGGCCATCCGGTCCCGGAGTCATATTTGTCCAGTGAGCTAAACAACGGCTCTCCGGAGACGATGTCGACGTAAATTCCCTCTTTCTTATTATTCCAATATTCATTCTCAAAGGCAGGTTCGGTACCGTTCTGCTGGGTTACCTTATACTGCATCGGAGTCAGCTTTTTTCTCAGGGTCGCAGCGTCAGGCTTGGGGTTCGCCTCCTTTTCTTTTGTCACTGTATTGCTCATTTTTTTTCCCCATGTCTTTTCAAGAAACTGATCGCGGCCTGAGCCGCGCCGATAGTACTGGTATTTGAATGAATGCCTTTTATAGTAATCCTGATGATAATCCTCCGCCTCATAGAACTCAGTAAGCGGTAAGATTTCGGTAACAATGGGCTTATCGAATATTTTAGACGCATTCAGCGCCTTTTTCGATGCCTCTGCCAATCGCTTCTGCTCTTTGTCATGATAAAAGATCACACTTCGATATTGGGCTCCGTTGTCGACAAACTGTCCACCGGGATCGGTTGGATCGATATGTCTCCAGAAGAAATCGAGGAGCTCCTGATACGTGACTTTTTTGGAATCGTAATATACCTGAATAGCTTCGACGTGTCCCGTCGTGCCGGATGATACCTCTTCGTAGGTCGGATTCTTCTTATGCCCACCGGTATAGCCGGAGATCACTTTGAGAACGCCCGGAACTTTTTCGAAATCAGCCTCTGTGCACCAAAAGCAGCCGCCGGCAAACGTCGCGATGCGTGTCATTGTCTCCCCCTTCTGCGCGGCACCGGAATATACGGCACCGCTTATTACAGACATCATAATAACCGCCGTCAGTAGAATTTTCATGTGAGCCTCCTTAAGTTCTATTTTTTGCGCGCTATGATTCAGTATGACACATAATCCCTCCCGCCGAGCGATAGAAATTTTTGCTCAGCTCCTTTGCATCAGCGGGGAATATTCAATATATGCGAGATATGTCTTAAGAATAGCAAAAAACATACCAATATGTCTAAAAAAAGTTTTATAAATGATTTCAGTCGCTTAGATCATGTGGCCTTATGGAGAGGCTTTGATATTCGACGGGATTTTAGAAAAAACGTCCTGCTTCGTGAGACAAAATCCTCCTTGGCAGGACTAATCCTTGCTCATAGGACGGGTACTTTTAATCAAGGATTCAATGAATCGCCTGCCCCCGCGTCTCTTGATCACATATTCCCTCTTCATAGCGCTGGATCTATCAGGGTGTTCCTCCGTATAGACCAATTCCCAGGGCCTTTTTTGTTTCGTGTATTGGGTCCCTACCTCATTATGATGTTTTAGCCTCGGCTCAAGGTCTTGGGTGGAACCGACATAATAGCTTCCGTCTTTGAGGCTTCTGAGGATATAGACGAAAACCGGCATATACAAACTATAAAAGGGATTGACCAGGTTGGTCAACCCCTTTATTAATTTCTGGCGGGAGGGACGTATGGGGGAGGGGGTTGCTCATCTCCCCCCACCGGCGCTTGAAAAAACACTTGACCATTTCTGAGGAAAGGGTATTTAGTGGGCGTTGAAATGCACCAGCGGAGGCCATGCCGAGATGATGGCAATTTTATTGGCCGAAAATTCAAAACAGCGTGGGAAGCGGGTACCGGTAACGGCCTGAAGGCCCCTGGTGGGCCTCAACACTTCCCACGATTTTTTTTGAGAAAGGGGGTTATCATTATGACGACTGAAGCTAATTTGAGGGAAGAAGTTGGGCAAGCCTTGATGACTTTTCAGCTTATCGAAGAAGCAATCAGAGATTATCTTGATACAACGGCGAAGATTATTAAAAAAGATGTAAAATACCTCAAAAAAGAATTTTCTTTATATGATAAGAAGGATACTCTCGGAACATTGATAAAAAAATTTGCCAATGTAAGCACTAACATCACTTTAGTTCAATGGCTTAACGATAATATAAAAAAGAGAAATGATATCGCTCATAAAATATGGCTTGATTTTAGAAAAGAAACCTCTCGCTTACTACGCGGGCCGAAAGATCGCGATATCGGAGATAAGTTGAATGCGTGTGTGACCAATAAAATTAAGGATGTTACAAAAATCGAAGAGAATGCTCACAATTGCTTAATAACGCTACTTATCGAGACAATGCAAATAAAAAAATATCCCGTAATAATGGCGATGCGAAAAGAGAAGAAAAAGGATAAGGCTGTATAAGCACACAAGGCGATTTGAGAAAGGAGGCGTGTCATGGCTAACAGTTCATGGCGTGGCGAAGACGATGACTCAGGGGAAATGCGGAAGATTAAAGAAAAGGCATATCATGAATGGTTTCTAGCTTCGTTGCAAAAATTTCGGCTATTCTTTGTTGGCCTAGTGTTCGCAATTCTCGCCTTCTCTGTTCAGTTTGGTATTAAGTCTTCGGACGTCGGTGCCTTTAGCGTCCAATTTTTATCGTGGCTGGTGCTCCTCATTACTGGCGTTCTCGCTCTCCGAGACGCTGGTGGATTTGTTGCCGAATATTCAAAGGATACTTTTAAAGGTCTCAACCCTAAAATGAGGAAAGTCATGTGGTTCCTTTTTGTCATAGCAATATTTATGTTGATGTTAGTTAGACTCTAAACTCATAAAAATTTTAGGCGACGCAAGGAGATGAAAAAGGATGAGAGTCTATAAGCGCAAGTTGGAGGGTAATGAAGGTGACATGAAGAAGCCATCAAAGTGGAAGGAATTTGTTAAATATATTAAGAAACTCAAACCAGATACAAAAATTCTAGGTATTATTGCTATTTTTACTGTAATCATCGCCATAGCTTCATTGATAGTAGCGCTAATGTCAATGCTGATCGCTTCTAATCAAGCTGAGGAATCTCGTAAACAAACTGCTGCAATGTTTGATGAAATTAAGGAAATGAAACTTCAAACTCATAACTTTCTCAAAGCAGCGAAGCCTCATATTACCTTTACAGCGCAGACACAATGGGTAGATCAGGATGTTGGAGTATACATTAGAAACAGTGGCTCCGGCACGGCAATCATAAAGCAGCTAACATTGCAAGTAAAAGATAAAACTTACGATGCATTAAATGCAAAGAGTTTTATCGAAGCTCTTAATGCGATGGGTTTATATGTTTCGGACGACGGCACCCCCACTTATAATTGTTTTGGAAGTGAATATCACTTTCATCAAGGAATTTATGAGAATTTTATAGTTATTCGAAAAATGAAAAGAGACGAAGCTATATTCAAAAAATTTTCGAATGCTATATCACCGTTAGTAATTAAAATCAAATATGAGTCACTGTTCAGCGAGAAGTTTGAGGAAAATTTTATCGCGGCACAATTTTTTGATTAAATTGAATCATATATTACGAGTCATCTAGTCGAGATTTTTATTAAGCAAGAAGGTCAAAGAAACTATGGGCGTCATTGTGAGACAAAAGGACAAAGGAGGCCCGTGGCGGGTGCTCCTTAACCACCGGGGCAAGAGGCGGTCAAAGCTCGTGGGGACAAGCCCTCGGCGGAGGCGGTGGACAGATTAGATGATGTCACAGATTGGGTGATTTCATCAGAAGGGGCAAAGAAATGGGTTGGACACAACTAATTTTGACAAGAGATTTTTAAAGTGTTAAATTTAGAACACTATTTCACGACTTTTAATAATAGCTAAAATTAAAAAAATGGACTCTTTTCTTGATTTTCTTATCAATCTGATACAAGTAATTAAGTGGCCTTTATTGGTTTATCTATTATTTGGGCTCTTTAAAAAAGATGTTCAAAAAACACTCAAAGCATTTTCCGAGCGCCTTAAAAGGGGCGGAATGGAGTTGGGGGCTTCAAAAAATGGAGTGAAACTTAAGATAGACGATATAGGCACAAAAGCAACAGATGTCCCTGAACCAGCCAAACCATTACCCAAAGCGGATGAAAGCAGGTTGCCATTGTTAGAGGCAAAACCTTCAGGGCATTTGCCTCCTATGATGGGAGGGTTCTTTGAGTCCCTTCCTGGAGGTTCATTTCTAATCCAAAAGATGGAAGTCCTCTATGATCCATGGCTGAAAGAAGCAGAAGGAAAAATTTACGAGCTTGGGCAAAAGGTTGAATTTTCAATCCTCAATTTTACTAAAAATGGCTTCGAGTTCCCGCTGTGTGCTGTGGAGTTCCCCAAATCCTTTATGCACTTAGATACTGAGCATCCCGAAAGCGGTAGATTAACCATAAACAGTGACCTTTGGGGTCTGGGTGGGCAATTAACACAATTACGAGAGCTTTCTGATGAGATGATGGAAATATCTAGCGTGCCAACTAGAATTTTGAAGTCTAATGAAGGGTTGAGATTCTTTGTTCGATTCAATTTGCCCAATATAACGAAAGAATATACTTTAAGAATTAAGTTTGGAAGGATGGGACAAGTAGAAGAAAGCTCAAATTTATTGTTAAATGTAAGGAAATCAAAAAAGAAAATAAAAATAAAAAAGAAAATAAAAACGAAAATAAAAAAGAAATGATGCCCCCGTCCGCACCCTATACGCACCTGAAACAAAAAAAGGAGTTAGCACCTATGGCTAACTCCTTGAAATCACTGGCGGGAGCGACGAGATTCGAACTCACGATCTTCCCGTTAGGATGAGTGGGATGATCACCGTCATATATGACGGGATCAGAGACGTTCTAACCAGCATTGCAATAGCTGTTAATTTTAAGGGGCTAACCGTTATCGGTTAACCCCTGAGATTGCTGGCGGGAGCGACGAGATTCGAACTCGCGACCTCCGGCGTGACAGGCCGGCGTTCTAAACCAGCTGAACTACGCCCCCGAAAAAAGCTGCGCTTTTACCGTTAGCTTATAGCCTATAGCTATTAGCTATGAGGAATCTAATCTTTAGTTATAGACTACACAATACCAGTTACTGGTAAATAACCCTTAAGAAAAACTACGCTTTTACCGTTAGCTTATAGCCACTAGCTATTAGCTATTATGTGGCCTTTGGCGTTATCGATAGCTATAAGCTACCCGCTAATAACCCTTCGTCATTTCTTCCATGAAGCTTTCGGTTTTACCGTTAGCTATAAGCCACTCGCTACTAGCTACTGGTGAAATGACGCTTCGTCATTTCCTTGGTGGGCGGAACAGGGCTTGAACCTGTGACCTTCGGCTTGTAAGGCCGACGCTCCCCCAACTGAGCTATCCGCCCCCCCACTAAATAAGACCAAAAGACCGCTGTTGTCAACCGGCTGCAACCTCGGCCTCTTTTTCATAGACAAGGATGGGCCCTTCGCCTTTAAAGATCACCTCGTCATTGATGAGACACTCGCGTACGTTCCCCTTGGAGGGTATCTCGTACATGATATCCAACATAATATTCTCTAAGATGGATTGAAGCCCCCTGGCCCCCGATTTCCTCTTGAGGGCCTCCTTGGCCACGGCGCTCAAGGCCCCCTCGGTAAAATTCAGTTTCACGTTTTCCATGGCGAAGAGCTTTTTGTACTGTTTGATCAGGGCATTCTTCGGTTTCTTCAAGATCTCGACGAGGGTCCGCTCGTCCAGCTCCTTGAGGGTGGCGATGACCGGCAGCCTCCCGATGAACTCCGGGATGAGGCCGAATTTCAGCAGGTCTTCCGGCTGGACCTCTTTTATTATATCCCCGATCTGCTTTTCTTCCTTCCCCTTTATCTCGGCGCCAAAGCCGATACCCTTTACCCCGGCCCTGGCCTCAATGATCTTCTCAAGGCCGACAAACGCACCGCCGCAGAGGAAGAGGATATTGGTGGTATCCACCTGTATGAATTCCTGCTGGGGATGCTTTCTCCCCCCCTTGGGAGGAACGCTGGCCGTAGTCCCCTCCAGGATCTTGAGCAACGCCTGCTGCACGCCCTCGCCCGACACGTCCCTCGTAATGGAGGGGCTATCGGACTTGCGCGCGATCTTATCGATCTCATCGATGTAGACGATGCCCCGGGAGGCGCTGTTGACGTCATAATCAGCTGCCTGCAAAAGGTTCAGGATGATGTTCTCCACATCTTCCCCTACATAACCGGCCTCGGTAAGGGTCGTGGCATCGGCGATGGTAAAGGGCACATCGAGGATCTTGGCCAGGGTCTGGGCCAGAAGGGTCTTGCCTGTGCCGGTCGGCCCGATCAGGAGGATATTGCTCTTCTGGAGCTCGATATCATCGATCTTGTTCTTCGTGTAGATCCGCTTGTAGTGGTTGTGCACGGCCACCGAAAGGATCTTTTTGGCCCTTTCTTGCCCGATCACGTATTCATCCAAGATCCTCTTGATCTCTACCGGCTTGGGGACCTTCTCCTTGATGAGAGGTCCTTTTTCAAATTCCTCGGCGATAATCTCATTGCATAGTTCAATACATTCGTCGCAGATATAGACCCGCGGGCCGGCGATCAGCTTGCGCACCTGATCTTGGCTCTTCCCGCAGAAGGAACAGCCCAAAAGCCGTCCTCCCTTTCGTTTATCCATTGCTCTCCCCTTTCATTAGGTCTTTGGTTTCGGCCGTTGGACAACCACCTCGTCTATTATACCATATTCTTTGGCCTGGGGACCGGTCATGTAAAAGTCCCTGTCGGTATCCCTCTGTATCTTCTCCGCCGACTGGCCCGTATGTTTCATCAAGATATTGTTCAGCTCCTCGCGCATCCGCAGGATCTCCCGGGCCTGGATATCCACATCGGTGGCCGGGCCCTGAAATCCGCCCATGGGTTGGTGCAGGAGGATCCGGGAGTGGGGCAGGGCAAAGCGTTTCCCTTTGGTCCCTGCCGCCAGCAGCACCGCCCCCATGCTCGAGGCCTGCCCCATGCAGATACAGGAGACATCAGGTCTGATGTACTGCATGGTGTCATAAATGGCCAGGCCGGAGGTGACCAGGCCCCCGGGGCTATTGATATAGAGGTTTATATCCTTGTCCGGGTCTTCTGATTCGAGAAAAAGCATCTGGGCGATCACCAGGTTGGCCAGATCGTCATCGATGCCTGTCCCCAAGAAGATGATCCGCTCCTTGAGCAACCGGGAATAGATATCATAGGCCCTCTCAGCGCGGCCATCACGCTCTACAACGATGGGTATTAGATTATTCATCTCTCTTTTTCCTTTAACCTTTGTACTTTATCTCAGCCTCGGCGATGATGAAGTCCAAGATCTTTTCGCGCCCCAGGCCACGTCGTACGGCAGCCGCCAGGGAGGAGTTCTGGCGCAGCTCTTCCAGCGGCCTCTGATAGACGCGGGCCATCTCCTGCAGCCGATTTTCCACCTCCTCCGTCGTTACCTCTATCGACTCCTGCTTGCCGATCTCTTCCAGAACAAAGGAGGCCCGTACCTCCCGCTCCGCGATCTTCTCATACTCGCCGCGCATCTTCTGCTCTTCTTCGGAGGGGAGGTCCTGCTGCTGG
>MGQS01000013.1:21498-21812 GCA_001797905.1 Deltaproteobacteria bacterium RBG_16_54_11
TCGCCGCTCCACCAGATACGAGGGGATCTCCGCGGGATTTGCCTGCAAGAGCTGGTCGATGGCAGCCTGTCTCAACTCCTCTTTGAGCCTATGTTCCTTGGCCTTGTGCAAATCCGTTTTTATCCGTTCCTTCAATTCCTCGAGATCCTTATATGCCCCCACGTCCCTGGCGAACTCATCGTCCAGGGCAGGAAGGATCCGCTGTCTGATCTCCTTGATCTTGACCTTAAAGGTCACCTCCTTATCGGCCAAATCCTTCCGGGGGTGATCGGCGGGAAAGCCCACCGCTATTTCCTCCTCCGCACCTGTCTTTT
>MGQS01000013.1:21828-39849 GCA_001797905.1 Deltaproteobacteria bacterium RBG_16_54_11
TTCGAAACCGGCGACCATGGTACCGGAACCCACCTCCAACAGGTAGTTCTCGGCCTTCCCGTCCCTGATGGGCCTTTGGCCGAGGAGGCCTTGGAAGTCCAGGAGGACCACATCCCCCTTCTGCACCCGATCGCGTCCCTCCACTTGTTTTAACTGCGAGTGCATCATCCTGAGCCGTTCCAGTTCCCCTGATATCTCTTGGGGGGTCACCTCTTCCTTTTTGCCCTTGAGCCGCATCCCTTTATAGCCCTTGACCTCTATCCGCGGCCTCACCTCCACGACGGCCGAATACGTGAACGGCCCCTCCAGCGTCAGGTCGCCGGTATCGATGGTGGGAGGGGCGATGGGCTCAATGGATTCCTGGGATATGGCCTTGGGGTAAGTCTCTTTGATCAGGTTGGAGATGGCCTGCTCCTTGATATAATCACCGTAATGCCGCTCCAGGACGGCCCTGGGGGTCCTGCCGGGGCGAAAACCCTTTATCCGGACCTTCTTGTTGAGGTCCCGGTAGAGTGCATCCACCGCCTCCTGCACCTGAGGAGGGGGGATCTCCACCTCGAGCCTCTTTTTCGTCGGACCGAGTTCCTTTGAGTTGACCTTCACCAAGCCTTCCTTCTCCGTATGGTTATGGTGCGAGAGGGGGGATTTGAACCCCCATCCGCTTTAGGCGGGCTGGATCCTAAGTCCAGTGCGTCTACCAGTTCCGCCACTCTCGCACAGAGCTTGCTTGGACAAGCCTTGTATCCATGTGGTGGGCCGTCGGGGGATCGAACCCCAAACCTACTGATTAAGAGTCAGTTGCTCTGCCTATTGAGCTAACGGCCCATTTGTTGGCGCGCCCGGGGCGACTCGAACGCCCGGCCTGCGGATTCGAAGTCCGACGCTCTATCCATCTGAGCTACGGGCGCCTACTGTATAGTGTGGGGTGAGTGAAGGGATTTGAACCCTCGGCACCTGGAGCCACAGTCCAGTGCTCTACCGCTGAGCTACACTCACCATCTCTGGCACGCCTGGTAGGATTCGAACCTACGACCTACGGATTAGAAGTCCGTTGCTCTATCCAGCTGAGCTACAGGCGCCCTTTTTCTGCATGCTCTATATCACCGAAAGCAATTGATGTAAAGAAGATCAGCCTCAACCTCAAAAAGCGTGGTCGGGGCGAGAGGATTTGAACCTCCGACCCCCTGCGCCCAAGGCAGGTGCGCTACCCGTCTGCGCTACGCCCCGTTTCCCGGTAAGGAATATACCCCGCCCCTGACAAATTGCCAAGCCCCAAGATAGCTCAGAGAAAATCCCTCAGCGCCTCTTTGAGGGCGGCCAGGGCGCGGCCCCGATGGCTTACCCTGTTTTTTGTCTCTAAGGGAAGCTCGGCAAGGGTCTTGCCGAGCTCGGGGAGGAAGAAGAGGGGATCATAGCCGAACCCCTGCCTTCCTCTTTCGGTATCGCCGATCACCCCTCTACATGCCCCCTCGGCACAGACCTCTTTCCCCTGGGGGCTGACGACTGCAATGACACAGCGAAAGGTGGCCCCCCGCTCCCATGAGGGGACACCCTCGAGGAGCCGCAGGAGCTTTCGGTTGTTTTCAGCATCCGAGGCCCCCTCACCCGCAAATCGGGCAGAACGCACCCCCGGTTTTCCTTGTAAATAATCGACCTCGAGTCCGGAGTCATCTGCGATCGTCAATCTGCCGCTACGCTGTGCCGTCACCCTGGCCTTCTTCAGGGCATTCTCCCGAAAGGTCTTGCCGTCCTCCTCGATAGGGGGCAAGGGTGAAAAGTCCGTGAGGGCTACGATCTGCACCTTCATCCCTTGCAAGGCGTCCTCTATCTCCCGGAGCTTGCCCGAATTCGCTGTGGCGACGACGATTTCCTGCAACCCTATCCTTTGGCTTCGCGACTTCCTTTGATCTCTCCCAAAAATAATTGGTGGAGGCGGCGGGAATCGAACCCGCGTCCGAAAGTAGATCCATAAGGGTATCTACATGCGTATCCCGGATTTTAGTTTCGCGCCGTGGAGCTCCTCCAGGCAGGATCCCCACGGGCTAGCTTATGCGAATTCACCCCCTCCTTATAAGCATCAGAGGGGACTAAGCCCGCATTTCTGACGCCCTTCCCAAGCCTGCAGGCGAGATCGGGAGAGCGTTAACCGCACGTTAGGCGGCTAAAGCGTAGTCATAGTTGGCAGTTATAGTAGTTCCCATTTTTTTTCGAGGGTTGGGACCTCGGCATGCAACCCTTATCTCTCTTACCCCCGTCGAACCCATTTCGCCCCCACATCGTATGAAAGCCTTTGTTATCTACTACTTCTCTGAAAGCGCTCCACCTCCTTTTCCATGGCCTTGCGTTTCAAGGTCTCCCGTTTATCATACAACTTCTTCCCCTTGGCCAGGGCCAATGACACCTTCGCCCTGCCGTGGGAGAAGTAGATGCTGAGGGGAACGAGGGAGAAACCCTTCTCTTTCACCTTGCCCATCAGACGATGTATCTCCCCCCCGTGCATGAGGAGTTTTCTCGGCCTCAGGGGATCGTGGTTGGAGCGGTTGCCGAAGGCATAGGGGCTGATGTGGACGTCCATCAAGAAGAGCTCTCCGTCCTTGATCCTGGCATAGCCGTCTTTGAGGTTAACCTTACCCTCACGCAAGGCCTTCACCTCCGTTCCCTTCAGGACCATGCCGGCCTCGTAGCTATCCTCGATAAAATAGTCGTGGCGTGCCTTGCGGTTTTGGGCAACCACCTTTATTCCCTGTTTTGCCTTCATCTGCCCACACCATATAATATAGTGTAACAGTTTTTGATGAATGTTTCAAGGAGGAAGGCCGCGATCCCTTACTGCCTCAGGGGTAGATCGATGATGAACTTCGTCCCCTTGGGGTGGTTGTCGCGCACCCTGATATACCCGTTGTGATCGGAGATGATAGCGTTGACGATGGCCAAGCCCAATCCGGTACCCGCCTTTTTGGTGGAAAAGTAGGGCTCAAAGAGCTTGGGCTTGTCCTCATCAGGGACCCCGCAGCCATTATCCCGGACCTCGAGGGTGACCATCTGAAGGGAGGCATCGTACTTGACCTCGATCTCTATCACCCCGTCACCGTCCACCGCAGCCACGGCGTTGTCCAATATGTTGATGAATACCCGCTTCATCTGGTCGCGGTCCACCTTGAAGATGGGGAGATCAGGATCGGGGAAGAAATGGAAGCGGATGTCGCGGTGGGCCTCCTTAAAGAGGACGAGACTTGAGCTGATGATCTCGTTGAGGTCGTTGGGCGTTGGGGTCACCGCGGGCATCCGGGCGAAGTTGGAGAACTCGTTGACCAGATTTTTCAACTCGGTTACTTGGTGGATGATGGTGTTCGTGCATTCCTCGAAGATCCCGGCATCACCCTCAATTTTATTCCGGTATTGCTTGTAGATCCGCTGAGCGGAGAGCTGTATGGGGGTCAGCGGATTCTTTATCTCATGGGCTATTCGTCTCGCCACCTCTCGCCAGGCGGACAGTCGCTGCATCTTTATCAGATGGGTGAGGTCGTCGAAAACCGCCACCATTCCCAGGTATTCACCTTGCTCGTCTCGCAGGAGGTTCACACTGGCCCGGACGGTGAAAACCTTATCTTGCAGGGTGATCTCCATCTGCTTCTGGATGCTCTCGCTCCGGGTTGTGTTTATCTCCTTGATCAACCCCCGGACGAGCTTTCGGTACTCGGGTTGCAGGATCTTGCGATAGTTTTCCCCCAGGATGTCCTTGGCCGGGAGATCCAGCATCCTCTCGGCGGACTTGTTGACCGTGGTAATTCTCCCCTCCTTGTCGAAGGAGATCACCCCTGCCGCCACGTTTTCCAAGACGATCTCCATGTACTTGCGCCGTTGCTCCCGCTCCAGATCGGTGAGCCGCAGCGCCAGGTTACTCTCTTCGATTTGGGCCTTGCTGGTCTTGAGGTCGTGCGTCATCCTATTAAAGGCGCTCACCAGGGTGCCGATCTCATCCTCGGCTCCCACGCGGAGGTGGAAATCGAGATCGCCGCTGGCCACCCGCCGGGTCCCATCAACCAGTTCCATGATGGGTACGGTCAGCTCCTTCGCAAGGCGGAATCCGAACCAGGTGGCGGAGAAGATGATCACGAGGGTGATCAGCAGGAAGATAATGATGTAATTGGTGGTCAAGGGTTTTTTCAAGATCTTTGAGTGTCGGTAATCGACGAAGGCCTGGGATATATCCTCCATCTTGGCTACCAAGTTCTGGGGTACGTAGTAGCCTACCACCACCCCCCCTATAATACCCCGCGCATCATAAAGCGGGCTTCCTCCAAAATCCCGATAATCCTCGTAAAAGGGGTTAACTAAATAACCGACCCTAACCTTCTTGAGTAGTTTATACTGTTTATAGAGCGGGCTGCCTCCCCAGATAATCTCCCCGCCACCCACATAAGGGGAAATCTTTGACATCTCCTTTCCCTTCAGTACTTCCTGCACCGTGTCTCGCGGAAGTCCGCCCAACTTGTAGGTTAGGGAGGGATCCTTTGCCTCGACCACCACCTCCCCCGAAGGAGAAAAGATGCCGATCCATGCCAGGTTGTATTCGCTCCTTTTTCTCTCTAGGAGCGCTTCTAAAGCCTTTTCCCCCCCCCTCTCCCCCGAAGAGAGTCTGCCCACCTCTTTGCTGAAGTGAATGGTGTTCTTAGCGAGATCCCGATAGTAGGCCTGTGCCACCTCTAAGGAGCCTTGCAGGGAGCTTTCCACTTGGACGTTAAACCAGTTTTCTACACTCCGGGTGATGAAGATGACCGCGGTAATAAATAAGAGCACGGTGGGAACGAGCGAGAGGGAGACAAAGGCCGCCACCAATTTTGTCCGCAATCGTGTCCCCAAGACCCTCCTCTTGCGCTCAAAGAGGAGTTTGACCAGATTTCTGATCACCAAGAAGCTCAAGAGCACGAGGAGGATGAGATTGATATTGATGATGCTGAAAAGGAGGATATTGCTCCCGATTCCGACCTGGCTGCTCAGTTGGGGCAGATGGAGCATCTGATAGGTAACCCCAAAGACGAGGAGGGCAAGCCCTATGATGATGAATAATTCCCTCTTTCGCCTTCGCCGGTCGGCATCTATACTTTTGTTCATGGTTCTACCCTCATGGTACGATAACACCAAGCGGTCTCAAAATCCCACAGAGAGACGAAGAACAGGATGCATTCCAGCCTAAGGGGGAGCTTCACCGGGTCGAGCTCGGCCTTGACGGCAAGCTCATAGTTTCCCTGTTCTAGTTTCTGTCCCCTGACTACGGGAAATCCCTCCACCCGCTGCATGTATCGCTTGGCTTCCTCGAGATCCGGAACCCGCATCTCCTTTCCCTTTTCCTGGAGCCAGATGCGAAAATCTTCCTTGAGGTTATCATAAATAATCCTGTGTCGGAATCGGTGCGAGGCAATCTTTTTGTCCCAGACAAGGGCGCGGTTTTTATAGAGTGTCACGAAGAAGTTAAAAGTGGTAGGGATCCCTGCCTTGACGGCCTCCTCCATCTTTTTGTTAAAGCAATTCTTGACGGAAAAACTGGCCACCACGGTTCCCTCTTCCTGCTCTATGTGGAGCCCCTCAATGAGGGCCTCTCCCCCCTGCGCCGCCGAGAGGGAAAAGGCGGCGGCAAAAAAGATTATCGTCATTCCTACCGCTGATAGCTTCAACATCACATCCCCTTCTTTCCCCTACGAAGGGGGCCAGGGAGCTGCGGCAGAGATCTCAGGTAGATCATAAGCCGAGTTCTGTCCTCCCGATGGGAGGGGTGGTCATTTATCTAGGATAGACGTTACCGCCTATCTCAAGCGACCAACCCGAGGGTATGGAGCGGGCCACCCCTTTCCCCTCCTATTTGGTCTTGCTCCGGATGGGGTTTGCCAAGCTCCCGACGTCGCCGCCGGGACTGGTGAGCTCTTACCTCACCGTTTCACCCTTATCCCGCGTTCGAGGCGATATCGCCTCGAGCACGGGACGGTCTGCTTTCTGTGGCACTTTCCTGACCCCTCGCGAGGGGTAGTCGTCGTTAACGACCATCCTGCCCTCTGGAGCTCGGACTTTCCTCTGATCCTATGCTTCCGGACCAGCGACCACCGAGTCTACCTTTTCCCTCACCGCTTCCCTGGCCAGACGATCCGCTTCCCGGTTCGCTTCTCTGGGTATATACCTGATTACCCAGCGGGCGAAATGCCCTAACCGTCTTCTCACCTCCCCTTCTAAGGTCTTGAGCTTTGCATCGCGCACGCGATACAGGCCGTTTACCTGGTTTACAACCAGTTCGGAATCAAGAGAAACCTCAACCTCCCTCGTCCCCAACCTCTGCGCTTCTTGGAGCCCCGCGATCAGCGCTTGATACTCAGCGATGTTGTTGGTTACCGGCCCCAAATACCGCTTGATTCTCGATACAATCCCGCCCTGCTCATCCTTGATGACCACACCCGCCCCCCCCTCTCCGGGGTTCCCGCTGCATGATCCATCCACATAAAGGAACAGCTTCTGCCGGCCGCTGCTCGGGGAATCTGATATGGACGCAGTTGCCATCTCTTTCTAATCGGCGCTCTTGTTCTCCCGATAGAGGATTCGGTGGCAATTGGGGCAGATTATGATCTCTTTATTCTTCTGGACCTCGTTATACATCTGGGGGGGGATATTGACGTAGCACCCCTGACACCCTTCGTCCTTCACCAAGACGACGGCTATCCCATTTCTTCTTTCCTTCAATGTAGTATACCGTTTCAAAAGCTCGGGGTCCAGTTCCCTTACGATCTCCTCCCTGTTGTGATGCCAGTGGATTATATTCTGTTCCACAATGACCATCTGCTCCCTTACCTTTGCCTGCTCCTCCTCTATCTCTTTCCTTTCCTTGTGCGCCCTTTCTATGGTGCTTGCATAGTCGGTCTTGAGCCGGTCTATCTCCTCCAGCATCCCGATGATCGCTTCCTCCCGCTGGCTGTTGTGCTCTTTGCCCGTCTCGATCTCCTTCAGCAGGGCTTGGTATTCTTTGTTGGTCTTGATCTCCAGGAGTTTGAGCTGGGAGCGTTTGATCCTTTCACTCTCCATCTCCAGTTCCCCCTCCAGCTTTATCCGCTCCCTCTCGATCTCCTCGATCCTCCTCTTCTCTTCCTCTTTTTTCTCTTCCTGTGCCTTGAGCAGGCCCTGTAACCTCTCCAGCGTCAAGGGGCACGACTCCTGCTCCTGCCGGGCCTCCTCTACCTGCCGTTCCAGCGTCTGAAGATTCCAGAGCAGTTGGAGCTGTCTCTTCACCATCTACGCCCCAGCCAGGCCCAAAAAGAGTGCAACCACCACCTACTCCCCCGCCTCACCCAAAAAGAGTGCAACCACCACTACCTCCCTATCCGCCGTTCCAACCTCTGAAGCTGCAAGAGCAGTTGGAGCTGTCCCTTTACCATCCACTCCCCATCCAGGCCCAAAAAAAGAGTGCACCTCGAAAGGTGCACTCCGGTGCCGTCGAGCCCTTCCCTGCTTTGTCAGCCATTTAGATCGCATAGACATTCACACCCTATACCCTGGTGGGCCCACCTGGAATCGAACCAGGGACCTGCCGGTTATGAGCCGGTGGCTCTGCCAACTGAGCTATGGGCCCGTTATTGTCTCAATCATTTTATTATCTATTAAGTAAGCCACGGTGTCAAGAAGAAAAGGACGGGAGTTCCCCGAGTCAGGCAGGGCCGAAGATGCCTGCAATCTTCGCTATTTTGTATATTTACTTCTTTATCATAACAAATTATAAGTGTACGTAGAGCAGCTGCCGGTGTTCGGGCTGCCGTGATAATCCAAACGGGAAAGAGATCCATGATTGTCCGAAGAATTCTCATTGGCGCTCCGATGGTGCTTATAATCTTTTTGCTGCAATCCTATTTGTGGGTGCCGACCTATGAGCAGCAGACAAGGGGAAACCCCGAACGCCTCACTGAGTATATCACCGCCTCCATCGGCGATGCCAGCATCCTGAACCCGATCCTTTCGGCGGACTCTGCCAGCAATGATATCGAATCCAAGGTATTTGAGGGTCTCATTGACCGCGATAAAGAGCTCCGTTTCCGGGGACGATTGGCCAAATCCTGGAAGATCTATGAAGAGGCCTTCTTTTATATCAATGAGAAGGCTTCTATCCCGCACCTGGGAAAGGCAACTGCCCCCGAAGTAGTCAAACTCCTCAAAAGGGCAAGGGGGGGATATGTGCCGGTCGGTGCTCACGTTAAGACCTCGCTGGATAACATTAGGGAGATAGCTATTGTTCCGGCCAGAGAATTTTTGGTAACACGACAGGAGAAGGTGATGGGAAAGGCGGCAGAAAAGACCGCCGTAAGAATCCGAGTCATGGCCCCCGATCGGATTAAGCTGATCTTGAAGAACGTGGACCAGGATCTTTTTAAAAGCCTCTCCACCATCCTCGGCAGTGATTATTTTCATTCCTTCCCGGCGCAAGACTACCTCTCTGGTGACGAGGGTGGACCCGATGGGTCGAGAGGGAAAGTCGATTATGCGCAAGAGGTTCTGCCGGCGACGGAACATAATCCTGTTATCATCTTTTACCTGCGCCCTCACGTTAAGTTTCATGACGGACATCTATTCGAGGCCCGCGATGTCAAGTTCACCTATGAAGCCATCATGGATCCAAAGAATCTCTCGCCTCGAATCGCCGACTATGAACCCGTGAAAGAGGTGGAGGTGGTTGATCCTCTCACCGTCCGTATTTTTTACAAAAGGCTCTATTCCCCCGCCCTGGGCACATGGGGCATCGGGATACTGCCGGAGCATCTCCTCAATAGTGAGGCCCTCAAAAAGGAGGCGATGAGAATCGGAAATGATCCGGAACGATTCTCTATGCGGCAGAGCAGTTTTAATCGCCACCCCATTGGGTGCGGTCCCTTTGTCTTTCAGGAGTGGAAATCGGATCAATACATTGCTTTGGCTCGCTTTGATGACTACTGGGAGGGACCTCCACAATATAAGCGCTTCATGTACAGGATCATTCCGGACCTCTTGACGCAGGAAATGGAATTTTACGCAGGCACCGTGGACAGTTATGACGTTCAACCCCATCAGGTACAACGGCTGAAAAACGATCCTGCGTATCAAAATTTCTCCGGCCTCACTTTTGGCTATACCTACATCGGGTATAATATGAGGCGCGCACCCTTCAATGACCCTCGGGTGCGCAGGGCCCTGGGCATGGCTATCGATGTACATAAGATCATACAATATGTTCTCTACGGTCAGGGGGAACGCATTACCGGCCCCTTTGTAAAACAGACCGATTATTACAATCACCTTATTACGCCCCTCCCCTATGATCCCGAAGGGGCGCTGAAGCTCCTTGCAGAGGCGGGCTGGAGACGCAACAAGGAAGGGTGGTTGGAGAAGGACGGAAAGAGGTTTCAGTTTACGCTTATCACCAACAGCGGCAACGACCTGCGCAAGGCCGTCCTTACCATCGCTCAGGACTCATGGAAGCAGATCGGGGTTGACGTCCGCACTGATGTTGTAGAGTGGGCGGTATTCGTTCAGGAACGTGTGGACAAGGCCGACTTTGACGCCCTCATCCTCGGCTGGAATATGGGCATCGAGCCCGACCTGTATCAAATATGGCATTCGAGCCAGACTCATCCCTATCAGCTCAATTTTGTGGGCTTTAAAGATCCCCTTGCGGATGATTTGATCATCAAGATCAGACAAGAATATGATCATAGGAGACAAGTGGCATACTGCCGCCAGCTCCACGAACTCATTGCCAGGGAGCAGCCCTATACCTTCCTCTACGCGAGCAAGTGGACGGCAGTCCTGGATAAGCGGATTGTGATACGGGAGACTGATGCAGCGGGGAATATAATCTACAGGAAGATTACGCCCACAAAAACAGGAAATTATACCTTCTACTTTAACAAGTGGATAAAGCTTTCTGAAGCGCCTGTGTTTAGTGCAAAGGACTAAGAATGCTGTCGTTCATCGGCCGGAGCATCATTCAAAAGATCATTACCTTGTTTTTCGTCATGGTGATTTCTTTTTTGATCATCCACCTGGCTCCGGGCGAGCCGAGCCAAGTGGACCCCCTGAATCCCAAGTTCACCCCGGAGATGGTGGAGCGGTTTCGCAAGGCATTTCATTTGGACGAGCCGCTCCACGTCCAATTCGTTTACTTCTATCGTGATCTATTCACGGGGAAGACCATATCCTGGAAGGACAATGAACCGGTGCTGAAAAAAATAGGGGAGAGATTTCTCAACAGTCTCCCCCTCTTTATTGTGGCTACCATACTGATCTGGACCCTTGCCTTTCCTATCGGGGTTCGCTCAGCCATTGTCCGAGGCGGGGCTTACGACCGCTTGGCAACCTTTTTCTCCTACCTTCTATATTCTATCCCAGGTTTCTTTTTTGCCTATATTCTTATCCTCTTAATAGTCAATGCGTTTCATGTCCCGGTAATTGGCATGAAGACCTTTGGGTTAACGGATGTTTCCCTGCTTCGCACCGGCATGGACCGGGTGTGGCATCTGGTGCTTCCCTCCGTGCTTGAGGCTACCGTGGGCATTGCTGTGCTCTCAAGGTATGTGCGCAGTCAGATGCTGGAGGTGGAAGGCCAGGATTATGTGCGTACGGCAAGGGCTAAAGGCCTCCCCCCTGAACAAGTCCATTACAAACATGCCTTGCGCAATGCGTTGCTGCCCTTTGTTACGATGTTCGGCCTCATGTTGCCGGGCCTCATAGGAGGCTCCGTCATCATAGAATCTATCTTTTCCTGGCCCGGCATAGGAAGGATGGCATACGAGGCCATTTTGTCTCGCGACTATCCGATTATCCTGTCGATTAATTTTATCTCCGCTGTGCTGGTGTTGATCGGCACCTTTATCTCCGACATCCTCTATATGGTGGTGGACCCGAGGATACGACTGTGACGAAAACAGATAACAAGGCGCTTTTTAGAGATACAGGGGCGGAGGAGGGGCCCCGCGCTCCGAGAGAGTCTCGGCTGCGGGAGTTCTGGCGGCTTCTCAGACGAAACAGGCTTGCCTTTTCCGGGCTCGCCATCTTTGTGTTTTTCTTCTTCGTCGCCTTTTCCGGGCTCGTGCTCACCTCCGGCACCAGGCCGGTCTTTGATCCTGCCATAGTACGGCTTCAGGAAAAACTACGTCCTCCCCTCTCTGAGCCCAATCTCGCGAATTTACTCCCCAAAGAAATCCCCACACTGGGGGTCTATCTATTCGGCACCGATGATCTGGGCAGAGATGTATTCGCGAGGATGTTGCAGGGCGCCTGGGTTTCTCTGACTGTCGGATTTGTGGCAGTGGGGATCGCGGTCCTTATCGGCATAGGGATGGGGGGGATATCGGGCTATTTTGGGCGAAACCCGGTTCGGGTTGATCACATCCTGTTGGCATTTATAGTGTCTTTGGGTGGGGGATTGTTGATAGGTGGGGCCTTCTTTGCCGGAGGGGTGCTGCTGCTGATAGGAAGTACATATATACTCTTTTCCCTTTGGCGGAAAAAATGGTCGGGGAAACAGTCTGCGCAAAAATTGCTGAGGTTACTCCATAAAGACACCATTTCTATTGATACGTTAATCATGAGAATCGTGGATATCATGCTCTGCTTTCCGGTCTTCTTCCTGATACTTACCGTCGTAGCGCTTCTTCCTGCCAGTATGTACAACATCATGATCGTCATCGGGTTGACGAGCTGGATGGGCACGACACGTTTTGTCCGGGCCGAATTGCTCTCGTTACGAGAGCAGGACTTTGTGACGGCTGCGAAGGCCCTCGGCGTTAGCGACTGGCGGATCATATTCCGTCATATGATCCCCAATGCCATGGCGCCGGTGCTGGTTTCGGCAACCATCGGTATTGCCAGCGCGATCCTCATAGAAGCAGGCCTCAGTTTTCTTGGATTCGGCGTTCCCCCTCCGCACGCCACGTGGGGCAACATCTTGTCCGATGGCAAGCGTTTTATATTTGATGCCCCCTGGCTGACCTTTATCCCCGGCTTTGCCATCCTGATTGTGGTCCTCGCTTTTAATCTATTTGGTGAGGGGCTGCGGGATATCCTAAACCCTAAACTGAGAGAAAGATACTGATGCTCGCTGTACAGGACTTGATGGTCTATTTCATCGGCGACGGCAGGATTGCCCGCGCAGTGGATGGGGTGAGTTATGAAGTCCGCCAGGGTGAGACGGTTTGTCTGGTAGGAGAGTCGGGCTGTGGCAAGACCGTATCAGCCCTGACCATTCTGGGCATTATACCGCAGCCCCCTGCCAAGATCATGGGCGGCAAGGTCCTGTTCGATGGTCAAAACCTCTTGGATCTGGGAGAAAAGGAGATGGAGAAGATTCGCGGAAATCGCATCGCCATGGTCTTCCAGGAGCCCATGACCTCCCTTAATCCCGTATTTACCATCGGGGACCAGATCCGAGAGACCATTATGATCCATGAACGGGTGGGCGCAAAAGAGCTGCGCACACGATGCGTTCAGCTCCTCAAGGACGTGGGCATACCATCGCCGGAGGAACGCCTGAAGGACTATCCCCATCAGCTGAGCGGCGGACAGCGGCAGCGAGTTATGATTGCCATGGCACTGGCATGCAACCCCGACGTCCTGATCGCCGATGAACCGACCACGGCCCTTGACGTTACCATTCAAGCACAGATCCTCAACCTGTTTCACGAGCTGCAGCGAAAAGGACGGATGTCCCTTCTGTACATTACCCATGACCTCGGCGTCGTTGCAAACATCGCCGATCGCATCTACGTAATGTATGCGGGGATCATTGTGGAGCAGGCAGACGCCTCGCACATCTTCCATAACCCCCACCATCCCTATACCCAGGGGCTCCTCGCGTCACTCCCGAATCGCACGAAGCGGGGAGGCACGCTCCACAGTATCCCCGGCACGGTGCCGGACCCCGCATACAAACCGGCCGGTTGTCCATTCCATCCGAGATGCCGGTTTGCTATCGAGACCTGCAGGATCGAATTCCCGGCGATGTGTGATTACGGAGAGGGCCACCTGAGTCGCTGTCCTGTATTATATGAACGAGAAAAGCCTCGCCATGAAACAGATTAATCCTGCACATACTGCCATGCTTAAGGTGGAAGGGCTGAAAAAATACTTCCCGGTGCGCAAGGGTTTCCTTCAGGGGGTCATCGGCTGGATCAAGGCCGTTGATAGCGTGGCATTTGAGATTTATCAGGGCAAGACCTTGGGCTTGGTGGGGGAGAGCGGATGCGGCAAGTCGACGATCGGGCGGCTCATTCTGAAGCTTCTGGAACCGGATGAGGGAAGGATCATCTATCAGGGTCAAGATATCAGCGGCCTTTCCGAGGAAAAGATAAAGCCTTTGCGTAAAGAGATGCAAATTATCTTTCAGGACCCCTATGGTTCTCTCAATCCCCGCATGACCGCCGGACAATCCATTGAAGAGGGGCTTCGCACCGTGGGTGTGAAAGGACGGAGCGAACGGAAGGCTCAAGTGGCCCATCTCTTGGAGATGGTACGAATAGGGGCGGACGCGGCCGGTTTGTATCCCCATCAGTTCAGCGGCGGGCAGAGACAGAGGATAGGCATCGCCCGTGCCCTGAGCGTCAATCCTTCTTTAATCATCTGTGATGAACCGGTATCGGCACTTGACGTATCCATACAGTCCCAGATCATCAATCTCCTGAAGGAGTTACAAAACACCTTGGGTGTGAGCTACCTTTTTATCTCTCATGACCTTAATGTCGTTGGCTACCTCAGTGATACGGTTGCTGTGATGTACCTGGGCCATATTATGGAGTACGCGCCGGCAGAGGCGCTCTATGATAAACCCCTCCATCCCTATACCCTGGCATTGCTCTCCGCCATACCTGCGCCCGAACCGGATGACAGGCATCAATTGCCGGCACTTGTCGGCGATGTCCCGAGCCCGTTTAACCCGCCTCCGGGTTGCAAGTTTCAGGGGAGGTGCCCCCTTGTTGAAGATCGCTGCCGAAAAGGGGAGATCAAGATATACCAGGTGGGCGACGGGCACACCGTCCGATGCTGGAAGGTAGTGGGGAAATAACCCTTGCGGGGGGAGGATGGGATGGCCCCCCGAGAGCGAGCCCTAGGTTATCTTCCGGTAGCGGAGGAGGAAATCGATGCCGGACCAGACCGTCAGCACGAGCGCGATCCAGATCAGGATCGTCCCGATCAGATGGATATCGAGAGAGAAATAGGAATAGTGGAGGATGAGGAGGTTGGTGGCGACTAGTTGGGTAAAGGCCTTCAACTTACCGGACCAGTTGGCGGCGATGACTACCCCGCCTGCCGCCGACACCCCCCTGAGGGTGGTCACCACCATCTCCCTGCCGATGATCACCGCCACGATCCAGGCGCTCACCCTGCCGAGAGGGATCAGCATGATGAGGGCCGTGCAGACCAGGAGCTTGTCGGCCAAGGGGTCGAGGAGCTTGCCCATCGTGCTCACCATGTTTCCCCGGCGGGCTAGATAGCCGTCAAGGCCATCGCTGATCGCAGCCAGCAGAAAGATGAAAGCGGCGACAAAGCTCGGCCATCTGTCGGGAAGGAACAAAAGCAAGAAGGCGATAATGGGTATGGCCCCGATGCGGAAGAGGGTCAGTTTATTGGATAGATTCCAGAAACCTCCCGTCTGGGCCGTCATGGTGTTGCCACCTTGCTCACCGGCGATTTCTTTTTATATTCCTTGTAATATCGCAAGACCTCAGCGACATAGTTCTTCGTCTCTCTATAGTTGGGAACACCTTTGACCTGAGCGACGGTGGTCTCGCCGGCGTTGTAGGCGGCCAGGGAAAGCTTGAGATCGTCGTTGAAGCGATCCAAGAGGTATTTCAGGTACTTTACCCCGCCTCTGATATTTTCATGGGGATCGAAGGGGTTGGCGACATTGAGCCGCTTGGAGGTCTCCGGCATGAGTTGCATCAGCCCCTCCGCCCCCTTGGAGGAGATGGCATAGGGATCAAAGCAGGATTCGGCCCTGATAACCGCCTTTACCAGGGCAAAATCGACTCCATGCAGGCCGCAGGACTCGCTGATCAGGTGATCGTATTTATCCGTGTCGGGCTTAAGCCTTTTTTCTACTTCTCCAGGGGTGCTGGAGCCCTCCTTCATATAGACACGGTAACGGTGATGGGTGGGGGCATTGGAAAAGTGCATCACCCCTTCTTTGTCTATGTAGAGGAAGATATCGGCCAGGGCGGGTGTGGGTATCATCGCTGCGAAAAACACAATCCCTATCATGGCGGTAAAGCGCACTGCCTTGCCTCCCCTGCACCTGATTTGACGCAAAAATTACATCTTCTTATTACACTTTTCAAGGAGTAAAGTCAAGAGGAAAAATCGTACCACTTGAGTGGAAAGGGGGTGGCGAATTATGAGGGCGTTTCCCGCTCGAGCAAGCCTCTACATGAACCGTTCGAACCGTTCCTTCTTCGCCTTGCATATCGGGCATTGCTCCGGCGGCTCTTCCCTGGCGCACAAATAGCCGCACACCTTGCATCGCCACACCGGGTAAGCGAGTGAGGTTTCTCTTGTCGTAAAATGCCGCGGTGAACGGCCCGCTTTCATCCCTCTCCGTTCGGATTCAGGGGGACGTCTTTCCGGTATCGCTTGAGCTGCCTTTTCCCCTCTGAGGATCGCCCCGGATACATAGAGCGCGCAGTAACACGATCCATATTCAGACAGGTCCGGGTCTCGGTAGTCGCAGGGGCAGATAATGTCGAGGTCATCATCTTTGATCCCCGAAGCCAGGCGGCAGGGGCAAGCCCCGTGCCCATATCTGGCCTCGTTTGCCAGCAACCCCCTGATCAGATCTTTGGTGAATGCGACGTCGGGATTCAGATGATATCCGCCTGACTCTGCCTCTGCCTTGAGACGCTGATACTCGGCATCCACCTGCGCTTCGGATATCTCTCTATTCGGCATCCTTCAGCAACCCCCTAATCTCCTGTTCCTTGAAGCCGACAATACATCTGCTGTTATCTATCACCAGGGTGGGGAATGAGCACTCCGGGTTCCATTTGGTTATTTCTGCTACGGCCTCCGCTTGCTCGTCATCTGCGAGAAGATCCACATCCACATAGTGATAGTCGGCCTGCAAATCATTGAGCAGGCCCTTGGTCTTCTTGCACCATCCGCAGGTGCTGAGGGCGTAGAGGGTGATACCCCCCTTCTTCTTACCTTTCACGTGTTTCAAGTGTTTCTTGACCGACATGGTCCCGACCTCCTCCAAGGCTAGACTGCGCTACTGTCAAATCGATACGGATTCATCCTTCTCCATTGCCGCGTATGCTGAAGGATTCGTATGAAAATGACTCTATCATTATAACCATTACCGGACAATAATAAAGCCCGTTCTGTCCTAGGCCTTGATTTTTCTCTGAATCTCTGCTATGGAATAGGTCTCAATCAGAGGGCACAGAAAAGGGGAACGGATATGGAGGATCTAGCCAAACAGTTACCGAAGATGACTATCAAGGAGCTCCGGGATATAGCCAAGGAGCTGGGGGCCGAGGGCGTCAGCGGGATGAAGAAGGAGGATCTCCTGGAATTCATCCGCAAGGCCAAGGGGATCACCGAGATAAAGCCCCACAAGGTCGCCAAAAAGAAGGCGAAGAAGGACCTGAACATCAAGGAGCTGAAGAAGAGCATCGTCTCCATCAAGGCCAAGCGGGCGGAGGCCCTGAAAAATGGCGACAAGCGGATGGCCACCATCTACAAGCGCCAAATCAGCAGGCTGAAAAAGAGGACCCGCAAGGTCGTCCGGCCCGCCCAGTCCGCCGCGGGATCAGGTGGATGAAAAAAATAGCCCCCTCCATCCTCTCGGCCGATCTGGCCCGGCTGGCCGATGAGGTTAAGGATGTTATCCAGGCCGGGGCCGACTGGATCCACGTCGATGTGATGGACGGGCACTTTGTCCCCAACATCACCATCGGCCCCGTGGTAATCAAGGCCCTTAAAAAGGTGGTGAGCATTCCCCTCGACGTCCACCTCATGATCGAGAACGCCGATCTGTATCTCGATGCGTTTATCGAGGCCGGGGCCGATATCCTCACCGTCCAGGCCGAGGCCTGTACCCACCTGCACCGGACCGTGCACGCCATCAAAGACAAAGGGATCAAGGCAGGGGTGGCGCTCAACCCCGCAACCCCCCTGGAGAGCCTCGCGTACATCCTGCCCGATCTCGACCTGGTGATGATCATGACGGTGAACCCGGGCTTTGGGGGACAGGAGTTTATCCCCGCGATGCTCCCCAAGATCGAACGGCTCAAGGGGAGCATCGCCAAGCAAAAGCTGAATTGCGAGATCGAGGTGGACGGGGGGATCAAGGTGGCAAACATCGGGGAGGTGGCGCGCCGCGGGGGCGACATCTTTGTAGCGGGCTCGGGAATCTTCGGCGCCCGCGACCGCAAAGAAACCATCACAAAGATGCGCAGGGAGATCGGAGCGTGAACCTCCTGCGCTGCCGGAGGGGGCAGCGTGGTTAGTTTAAAAATTACTCCCTCCCCCTTGATGGGGGAGGATTGAGGAGGGGGTGAACATGTGCTCTCGTTTCCCCCTCCCCTGCCGCGTTGCGGCATCCCGTATTCCTTGATTTATGCAAAGCGTCCCTCTCCGCTTTCATAGAAATCTTAATGAGGGGATGTCGCTGTGCGACAGAGCGGGACTAACCCCTCCCACGAGGGGAGGGGAAATTTTTCAGGCAGGGGCATTCTGACGTATTTTTATAACCATAGAAGGGTTGACACCTCCCCTGCCCTTTCATACAATACTTATCGTGGCGGTGTAGCTCAGATGGTCAGAGCATGCGGCTCATATCCGCAGTGTCCGGGGTTCAATTCCCTGCACCGCCACCAATAATCTTCATGACTGAAGCCACCCGCTTAGCAATAGTTACCCTCTCTCGTGCTAACCTTCGTGCTAATTCCGTGCCGATTTCCCGACAAAAAAGCGCCAACAAACGCCTTAAGACGTTCATTAGCGCTTTTTAAACTTGTGACTTTC
>MGQS01000014.1:0-337 GCA_001797905.1 Deltaproteobacteria bacterium RBG_16_54_11
TTGGGATAGGTAACATCCAAGGCGTAATAGCGAGAGCCGCCGCGTCCCTCGCCGAAAATGATAATAACCTTGTCATAATTTCCATCGCTATCAGGAGTTTCAATATTACCATTATGGTTATTGTCCAAAACATAGGCCTGGGGAGAGCCGTCAACATAATACTGGTGCGTGCCTGCGCCCTCACACATATTTTTTAATGTTGGCAAAAGATCAGGGGGTATAAAGCCCCACCGTTCTGAGCCATCTGCGTCATCAAAGACGTGCAGCATCCCGTCATTGGTGCCCACGAATATGAGTCGCTCGGGATCCGTTGGATCATTTGCATAATCAATGACCA
>MGQS01000014.1:372-1074 GCA_001797905.1 Deltaproteobacteria bacterium RBG_16_54_11
TTCTCACCAACATCACTATCCCCATCCTCGTCATAGGCATCTAATCCCCGGACATAGTTGATCACCTTAGTGATGCCGCCGGTGGGATTGCCGAACATATCGGCAGTAAATGCACCATTAGTTTGATTAAATGCATTGGACGTATCATTGAGATGAGCTGAGGTGCCCGTAAACGTATAAAGATATCTTGTTGTAGTATCCTTGAGCTTATACTGTGCGTCCCAGTAGGGATACGGTGGTCGATCTGATTTTAAAAGATCTTCGCTCAGCGCACCATCGGCATCAGTGACCGCGACCTCGTTACCAACAGAATTATAAACGCCGTCAAAAACAATGAGATCCCCATTGTTCCCGATCTTGAGTTTTACCAGGTATCCCGGCCAAAATTTTAAATCAGTCTTCGGGGTAAAGAGGGAAACATACATCTTATCCCCGCTTTGTGAACGCTGTACCGGTACCACGGGCGCGGTAAATGTTTGAGCCTTTTCAACAATCGTCGCCATAGCATTTCTGAGCGCATTTTCGAGTGCTGCAGCAGTCGAAGCAGTATAATATTCTCCATGGCCGTTATCAGCTACACGTTGCAGAAAAGGGTCATCAATGGTAAAACCTATGACAAAGGTAGTGATATTTTGTTCGCCCTGGGTTATTTCAGGTCGGAGGCTTGTGTCGTAGAGATATTTGGCTATATCATCAAGATAA
>MGQS01000014.1:1162-1961 GCA_001797905.1 Deltaproteobacteria bacterium RBG_16_54_11
CATAATTGTAGGTTCCATGACTGTAGTTGCCATCAGTACGGGCACCTAGAAAGCCCTCGATATAGTCAAATTCTCCTTCCGCATCATCACTTGCACTTCTCGTATCCCCTTCCATCGTCGGCATGCCATCAGTCACGATGATGACATAGTTTTTACGACACCAATGCGTTGAATCAATGGGGTCGGCAAATCCCGTCGCAAAGTTTCCGTAGGTTGCACTATCTACATGTTTGAAGTACTGGGCGGCATTGATCAAGCGGATGGCCAAAGGTGTTGCCCCCCGGTCACTTAAATTGTTAACATAACCTTTTAATGTTTCTTTGCTCGTTGCGTCCCATTCTTGGATCTGTGATCCGCCATATGTTGAAGAGAATACAGTGCTGTCTTTATGGTATTGAGAATTTGTCCATAAGTTATTGCCTGTTAAAACCATGATGCCCAACCGAGCATATTGATACGTATCATCGATGATCGATTTGGTCACCGATCTCGCGGTATCAATCTTGTCGCCAGGCGGATTGGTATCATAGTTCAACCTATTGCCTCTTTGGATGGTATTGGGATTGGAATCATCTTTGCCGTCGAGATCGGCGTCGTTGAAGGTACCGGTATACACAAGCCAACCATACTCTCGACATATCGTATGATTCCAGTTCCATCTTGTACATGAACGCTGATAGTTGTTCGTGGAAACATAAGAACCGCTATAGGTTGCGCTATCCTCATAAGGCACAGTCGAGCCCATACTGATCGAATTGTCGAGAATGATCAGGACATTGGGCTTCTCACTCGTGCCGAC
>MGQS01000014.1:1974-2354 GCA_001797905.1 Deltaproteobacteria bacterium RBG_16_54_11
CGGTGTCGGCAGCATGGGAAGAGAGCGGTATGAATAGGCATATAACAGCAAGGCAATATCCCCATGTTCGCGAAAGCCGTATCGTTTTCATCTGCCTATTACTCCTTTCCCTCTTTTCTCGTATTCGTCAATACCCTAGCCTATAGCTCCAAATACTCGTCCTCGATGTTGCGGCGTCGGCCGGATCACTCCCTACTGATGTCGTCTGATAGCGATACAGCTTAGCGTGTGTTCGTAACCCCGTCCCGAGCCCGGGCGGTGGATCTGTCCTGCCGCGATAGGTGATTGTCATATTACATTTTGGTGTGGTGTTGTTAATGGTCAAGGGAGCTGGAGCAGTGTTCCCTATTGGCTCCATGTTGACATGGGGATTCGCTCCC
>MGQS01000014.1:2373-3274 GCA_001797905.1 Deltaproteobacteria bacterium RBG_16_54_11
AAGGCAGTCACATGCAGCTTATGGAAACCGGTTATCTTAGTCTCCATCGTAGAGGTTGTGACGGCATAGATACCAATTACCGTCAAGATCAACAGGATCATCACGGCAATGACCAGCGCCGCTCCTCGTTCTTTCTCTCTCTTTTTTTTGCTCCAAATCTTCATTGCATAGATCTCCCTAGTCTTTCACTTAAGATTTCTTAGCATTACCTCGGTTGTATAGACCCGGCGGCGACAGCCGGGATTTGCATTATCTTGTGCGTTATCCTCCTTGGCCGGTTTAAAAAAACTGGTGTCCTGGGGGTCTGGTACGGCAGTCCTGAGGATGATCGTTATCCGGACCATCTCTGTTGAACCACCAGGTGGCGTATTAGACCAGTCGATACGTGGAGGAGCTGCCGTGTTATTCCAAACGCCGTAGGCGATCTGCAGGTCCTCCACGACGGTTGTGGTACCGTCACCGGCCAAGGGCTGGTTGTTCCTCACGAGTGAATCACCGTTTATTTGGTATGTTATGGCTCCTAAGCGATAAAGGCGGATATTAAAAGTCTGTGTACCTATATAACCGAGGATATCGTCAGTTAGCTCGATAAGTGTATCATTAGGGGGTAAGATATTGAGGATTCGATATATTTGTTTCTCATCCTCGAAGACTACATAAGCACTAGGAAGCAGGAGACCGGTTACTGATTTATCGAGGGTAACTGTCCGGTTACTGATAGACTGCACGTAGATGAATTGGCCGCTCGCATTGACAAGCGGCATCGGTCGCAAGATGGTTATGCTATCAGAGCCCCGTGGACCGGTGCCCGTCGTTCCTGCAACGGAAAAGGTCTGACCATCAACGTTAAAAGGTGAACCGTCTGTGTTTTTGACCCAGCCACTTGCGCTCCCCGGGCCTA
>MGQS01000014.1:3284-3617 GCA_001797905.1 Deltaproteobacteria bacterium RBG_16_54_11
TGAGCTCCGAGGACATAAGGTCAAGGGCAACGCGGGCATCCTGCTGCACCCCTACCACTTGATCCTGAACGGAATACGATCGCTGCTGGGTGATGAAGAGGGAATAAACCCCTGCCATCAAGATAGCAGCCACAACCAAAACGATCATCAACTCAATGAGGGTTACACCCGTTTCTTTTCTTTGTCTGAAGTCGATCATAGCTTTTATGGATTTGGCCTTGAGTTCGTAACCACCGTGGGAAAGCTTGATGTAAAGTCCACCGCTGACGAGCCGGAAGAACCTGCCGGGGCACCTCTCCAATCTATCTGGCAGGTTACTGTCCTCATATTGGC
>MGQS01000014.1:3732-4038 GCA_001797905.1 Deltaproteobacteria bacterium RBG_16_54_11
TATCTCTTCCAGCCTTGTCTGCGCCAAAATGGATGCCTGTGACATCTCGTTGCTGAAGGCATTGCTCTTGATGGACACGATCTGCAGGCCCATTAAAGCCAACAATCCAGTCGCCAAGATGACCAGGGCGATCATTACCTCTATGAGTGTGAATCCCTTTTGTCGCTTATGTCGCTTATTTCGTCCTAAACAGGCCACATCCTACTCCATTATTTTTTTTATTTAATTAATACTAATCCTGCCGCTTGCCATGACGCCAACGTTGTACGTTCTTCCCTGGGCATTGGTGATTGTAATTGTTCCACC
>MGQS01000014.1:4056-5771 GCA_001797905.1 Deltaproteobacteria bacterium RBG_16_54_11
CACTGTTGTCCCGGCAGTACTTATGACTACCCCACGGGCTGTAGTCTGTTGTGGGGGAATGTCGGGATCTGCACCCGTCGTGCTCATTTGATAGTTATTACTTGCAAAAGTGACACTGTATGTCTGGCGCTTTGCTATGGCGCGCATCTTTGCATCTTGGAAGGTAGAGGCAATGTCCCTGGTGGTTTGTCTGATACGAAAGTTGTCTACCCACTCACCAATGGCCGGTGCCATAAAGGCTGCTATGATGGCAATGATCGCCAGCACTACGACTAATTCAATAAGGGTAATCCCTTTTTGCACTCTAAAACGCCGCACATAACACCTCCTTCTCACCCTTACAGGAATAGTTAATCCAAAATCCGTGCCAGTATGGCTAATTTATAACCAATTGATTTAAAATGAGTTTATCTTCTGATAGTTAGGCCAATGACTATAATTCTATGGAATTATTCTATAAGAATATGAAAAAAATACATAGCTAAAAGGGACTATTTATTCTTCAACAATTCTAATCCTGCCGGTATAGTAAATAACAACCTTATATGTTTTGCCTTGCTCATTCTCTAGCCTGATGTGTCCGCTGGATGATGTGCCGTCAGGGTCGAATTTTACCCTCGGAGGATTGTATGTTACACTCGCTATATCAACACCTCTTGGCACATGAAATTCATCGCCTTCTTGCGTCCAGGCACCGTCATTTTTCTCGAGGTGATACGTCTCATTTACTGAATCAAAACATATTCTATGCTCTATACGACTGGAAATAGCCCTCATCTTTGCAAATTGAAGATTAGAGACTATATCGCGTGCCGCCTGTCTGATGTGAAAATTATCCCGCCACTCGCCGATGGCAGGGGCCATACAGAGCCCGATGACGGCAATGATGGCCATTACGACAACCAATTCGAGGAGGGTAACCCCATACTCCCCCCGCTTCCTCACGTAAGCACCCCTTTCCCCCTAGAAAAAGCAGTGCCAGAATAGAGATATCGTATGGCTTAACCGGCGCGCAGCTTTTTCTCGCCTCCGGGTGAGCGACTTATTAAGCGTTTCGTGGAACGAGTCAATTCTAAAAGTGACCGCAATGCCTCATTTACCGATGCGGAATCACGGAAGGTTTTAGCTATATCGGGTGCAAGTATGACCATGTTGGATCCTTCATCGAGCAATCTTTTAGAATACTTTCCGCGAACGGCTTGCGAATAATCGAAGTCATAGTCAGGACGTATCTCGTCAAAATTCTTTTCTCTTTTATCTTTCATTTTTTTCCTCACGTGCCCTTTCCATAATCCTCCAAACCATAGTCCTTGAGCTTATAGAGCAAGGCCTTGTGGCTGAGTTCCAAGATGCGTGCGGCCCTAAGCCTGTTGCCTCCTGTCTTTTCCAGGGCCTGTTTGATCAGCCGGGTCTCCATTGCCTTGGCATTTTTCTTGATGGAGAGCTCTGAGGGAAGTGGCCCTTGTTCTGCCTCCCTTTGCAGGGGAAGGGCCTCAACGTCAATTGTATCCCGTTCTGAAAGAATCATGGCGCGCTCGATGATGTTTTCCAGTTCCCGCACATTGCCGGGCCAGGGATAGCGGAGGAAGTGTTCCATTGCCGTATCTGACGCACTCTTGATACGGAGGCCTAATTTTCTGTTATTTACGGTAATGAAGTGCTCGACCAGCAGGGGGATATCCTCCGTGCGTTCTCGTAACGGCGGAAGATGGATC
>MGQS01000014.1:5815-5984 GCA_001797905.1 Deltaproteobacteria bacterium RBG_16_54_11
TTCCTGTACCTCCTTGGCCAGATCTTTGGCAGTAGCAGCAATGATACTGACATCTACCTGTAAGGCAGCAGTATCCCCTACCCGCCTGAACTCTCCATCCTGCAGCACACGCAATAACTTCACCTGGAGGCCGTGCGGCAACTCACCGATCTCGTCGAGAAACATCGTC
>MGQS01000015.1:0-741 GCA_001797905.1 Deltaproteobacteria bacterium RBG_16_54_11
CTTCTGGAAAAAGGTAGAGGGCAACAATTGAAGCGGGCAATCTATCCCCGGCCTTTATGCTACCCAAAATCCAGTACATGAAATTATCGGAGGCTTAGCAATGGCAAACAAGATATCGTTGGAAGAAGCACAGGGGAAAGCCCTTGAGCTGATGACGCGAGGCTATCACTGAGGACCAGGTGTCCTGCAAGTTTTGTGGGAATCCTTTGACTTGGGCAATGAGGACATCCTCTGGACGGGCATCAACTTCATGGGCGGCTTCAGCGGTCAGCAGGAAGCGCCGTGCGGCGCACTAAGCGCGGCGGTGGTATGTCTGGGATTGTTGCATCGCGCTCCCCTTGCAGATAAGAAGCGAACAAAACAGGCCCGGCCCCGGGCCCGGCAGGATGCCGATGAGCTGGTGAGAGGCTTTAAAACAGATTTCGGCGACATCTCGTGCCGTCAGCTCGTGGGTTTCGATTTTTCCAAACCCGGGGAGTACCAGCGATTTCAGGAATCAGGGCGATGGCAGGAAACGTGTATGCGGTACGTCCAGTTTGTCGTTGAGCGGTTTTACGGTTTCGACGAGAGGCGTAGCATTCCCGGTGATGCGAAAAAGGTGATCATCTATACGAAACCGGATTGCCGTTTTTGCGATGAGGCCAAGCGTGATCTGGAAGAGCGCGGCGTCCCCTATGAGGAGATCAGCGTCGAGAACAACCCCGAGGCGGAGAAGGAGTGGATGCGCCTTGCAGGCGAGAA
>MGQS01000015.1:908-14369 GCA_001797905.1 Deltaproteobacteria bacterium RBG_16_54_11
GGCGGCATGACGGAGCATCACTCACTAGCTAAAGAGCCACCTTCGGAAATCCCGCCTCGGCGGGACAAATCCCCCTCAATTCCCCCTTTTCCAAAGGGGGAGGTTATCCCTCTGGCTAAAGAGCCACCTCCGGCCTTTCGTAAAGGGAGGTAGGGAGGGATTTAATAAAGCTATTTTCTTGGCAATTGCCAGAAGGGCCCCTTCTTTCCGAATTCTTTGCCCAGCTCGATTGCATACTCCCTGCTGCGGGAGACCCAATCATCATCAAGACGCCTGCGAAAATAGTTTCCTGAAAAGAGTGTAACGAGATCGTCAAGGGGGACAATCCCCTCTTCGGCGTCGGCCTTAAAGCCGGACCAGTTCCTCACGTGCTCCTCCGACCGGAAGAGGTTCATGGTGCTTCAGGCATAGGGTATGTTCTCGAACCACTTGCGGAAGGGGACAGCCACATATCCTACTAATCCCTTGGGTTCGGCTCGGAGCACCTCTCCGTCCCGCATCTCCACGGCAATTGGCCCTCCGCAGTCCAGGCAGGGGGCATCGATGCGAACCTTTTTTCCTGGAAAGAGCCAGCAGACCGCCAGCGATTCAAAGCCTCACTGGCCGTACCATTTCTCTTGGCCGTCAATCGTAATTCTATACTGGGTGGGCAGGTGGTTGAAGGGGGCGAAGGAGGTGATGTAGTCCGTACCCGGGAACAGCCAGCCGGGGATCCCCGCCTTGAAGAGATCGTGCAGAGCCTTCCTGCCCTCTTCTACGGAGAGGCCGAGCTCGGCGGCGATCTCCGTGTAAAAAGGCGCCTGCCCGGTTTCTACCATGTGCTTCATGATGACCTTGAAGGTCTTGTCTAACGGGCTCGGCTCGCTCATCATTGTCTCCTTATCTTCCCCTGATATTTTAATATCCTGATAAGCATTGCCTTTTTTATACATCCTGAAAAGACGGGGCATGCTACCGTCTCCCCTTGCGCCTCCGATACGCTGCTCTTCCCTCGTGAACACGATCAGCAGGAGCGGGTTCTAAAAACCCCTCCATAGAAACCGCAATACCCGGGAACTTTCCCTGCAATTCCCGGTCCTCGGTCACGCAGAGGATTCGCATGTCCATGGCCAGCGTAATGAATTGCCCGTCATAAGCAGTGATTCCATAGTGAGCGACGAGTTCGATCACCCTGGCTGCGAGAGGTTCTGATTCATTCTCTATCAAGATGCCGGAGACCTTTTGCCAAACGTTTATAGCCTGCTCCAAGGTGATTTGTTCGGCTTTCATCGCTGTAGCCAGGATGTTCTGGAACTCATATCGCCACAGGCAGGGCACGATCCAGACCGGGTCCTTGTGCTCCACCCGTTTGGCTTGCGGTGTCAGAACGCTGGTCAGGTTGCGCGCCGCGATGATGTTCGAATCCACCACAATCACAGGCGGCCCTCGCGCTTGGCTTGATCGATAAATTTCGCGGTCAAAGGCGTCCTGGTCCGCGCCGGAGGCGGAAAGCTCAAGGGTTGAAAACGGCGCATCCTCTCCTCAAAAACGCAGATGGCCTGTTGTGTCATGGAGCGGCGATTTCTAGCCGCTTCCGTTTTCAACCACTCATGCACCTCACGGGGCATGTCTTTTATCAATAAGGCAGGCATGGCGTACCTCCGATACCGTTTTGCTATAATAATACTAGCGACCGGTTGGGTTGTCAATCCATCTTTTCAGGTTATTTACGCAAAAAAGGTAAGAGAGGATGGAACGTTACTTACTGATAAACTGCAGGATCTTCTGGACAGTCAGCTCGGCCTCGTGGACGCAGTCGCTGATGCCGATCCCTCGATAGGCGCTGCCAGTCAGGAAGAGGCCGGGGTGTTTCGCGAGCCCCTGCTCGATGCGGGAGAGCCTTTCATCATGTCCCAGCGTGTACTGGGGCATGGCCTTGTGCCAGCGGTAGATCCTCTGCAGCAGGGGCTCATCCTTGATTTCCAGGATCTCCTCGATATCCCCCCTCACTGCCGCGAGCAGCTCGTCATCTCCCCATGACACCAGCTCTTCGTTCTTCGCCCCGCCCACAAAACAACGCAGCAGGACCTTCCCCTGGGGGGCCCTGCCGGTGAACTTGACGGAGCTGAAGGTGGCGGCCATGATGCTTCTTTTCTCCAGGCGGGGGACCACAAACCCGTAGCCATCGAGGGGGTGGCCTATCTGCGAGCGCTCGTAGGCCAGGTTGATGGTGGCTGTGGAGCAGTAGGGGATGGTAGTAAGCTGCCGGGCGATTTCGCCTGCGATACCCTGCAGGAGATCCGCCGTTGCAAAGGACGGTGTTGCCAGGACCACGGCATCCGCCTCCATTGCCTTTTTCGTCCCCCGCAGTCGGAGGCGGTATCGCGGCCCTTGAGAGGGCTTCCCGGTAATTTTTTCCATTCCTACGACTCCCTGCTCCAAAGAGATGATCCCTGGTGAAAGAGTCTTTTTCAGGGCCGTGACCAGCCCCTCCATGCCGTGCCTCAGGGTGATGAACATGGTGTAGCGCGGGCGCAGGTGGGCGAATTGCTTCTTCCTCTGATACATACCCCAGATGAGGCTGCGATGCCCCTGCTCCAGATCGATAAAGCGGGGAAAGGTGCTTTGCAGGCTCATGGTCTCCGGGTCGCCGGCGTGGATCCCCGCCACCAGGGGCTCGGCGATCCGCTCCAGGGCTTCCCTGCCTAAACGGCGGCGGACAAAGGCCCCCAGGCTCTCTTCCACATCGGATTTTTTCCGCGGGAGGATCAGGTCGAGGCCCATGCGCGCCTTGCCGGGCAGGCTGAACAATGAGCTCTTGACAAAGGGCCACAGGCTGGTGGGGGCAAGGAGCATGAAGCCCTCGGGGATCTCGTGGAGTCTCCTGCCCCGAAGGATGAAGGTCCGGCGGACCTGCTGGTTGGTGCCGATAACCTCCTGCGCCAGCCCTAGTTCTTCGCAGAGCTTAAGGGCCCAGGGTTTTTCCGAGATGAAGCAGTCAGGACCCCCCTCCATGAGGAACCCATCGGCCTGCTCGGTGAGGATGGAGCCCCCGAGCCGCCCTCCTTTCTCGAGCAGGGCGATCTCCAGCTGTTGCCCCCCTTGTTGGGTGGACTTGGAAAGATAGTAGGCCGTGCTGAGACCGGCGATGCCGGCGCCGATGATGACGATTCGTTTCATCGTCCTTCCAGCGCCTCCTCCACCAGCTGGCAGATGACCTCGATCAACTCCGGCGCATCGTTGAGACAGGGGGTTCTGACGATCGCTATCCCCTGTTTATCCGCCCACGCCTTGAGAGCGATGTCGAGGTCGTAGAGGGTCTCCAGGTGGTCAACGATAAAGCCGATGGGGCAGATCACGGCCTTGTGAAGGCCCTCTGCGAAAAGCTCTTCGAGACACGTCTGCGGCTCAGGTCCGAGCCACGCGTCTCCTCCCCTTCCCCTGCTCTGGAAGGCCAGGCGCCAGCGCAACGGGCCGGTGATTTGGATGATCCCCTCGATGGTCTCCTCCAGTTGCCTTACATAGGGGGCGCTGGCGACAACATCCTGGGGTAGGCTGTGGGCCGTGAAGACCACAGGTATCGCCTCTTTCCTCCCGCCCATTCTCCCTCTCGCCTCGTCGATCTTTGCGGCCCAGGCGGCGCAGAGGCCGGCGTGGACGTGCCAGTCATCTACCTCAACGAGCTGCATTCTTTCATTCCAGGTGGCGACAATCCGCTTCACCTCCGCATAATACCCTTCCGTGGTGAAGGAGGAATGATAGGGTGAGAGGCTTATGAGGATGATACGGGAGACCTCCCGCTCGCGGATCTCCTCCAGGGCTTCGGCAATGAGGGGTCGGCTGTAGCGCATACCCACAAAGACCGGCAGGGGCTTTCCCTTTCCTTTAAGCGCCTTTTCCAAAGCCCTGGCCTGGCGCAGGGTCATCTCAGGCAGGGGCGAGGCGTTGCCGATGGCCTGATAGCGCCTTTGCAGCCCTTCGAGTTGCTTGGGCGAGGGCTTCTTTCCCGTGAGCCGCTCCACAAACGGCGCCACCTCCTCCAAGGAGCGAGGGCCGCCAAAGGCGAGCAGCATGATTGCGAAGCTGGAAAGGTCGCCCTCTTCTTTCATTTATCTTTGCTGAGACGGTGGACCGCCTCCACCATAGTGATGACGTTCTCTTCGGGTGTTTGGGGCAGGACCCCATGACCCAGGTTGAAGATGTGGCCGGGCCGGCCTTCGGCTCTGTGCAGGATCTCGGCAACCCGGCTCTCGATCCTCTCGGGAGGTCCGAGCAGGGCTGCCGGGTCCAGGTTACCCTGGATCCCCACATCGTAGCCCAGCCGCCGCCAAGCAGCGTCGAGGTCTATACGCCAGTCGATACCGATGACGTCTCCGCCGGCTGTCTTCATCTGTTCAAGGATGCCCGCTGCACCGGTGGCGAAGTGGATGGCTGGGACCTTGGATGATAATTCGTGAAAGATCCTTCGGCTGTGGGGGAGGACAAACTCTTCATAATCCCGCGGGGAGAGAATGCCGGCCCAGCTGTCGAAGAGCTGTACAACCACGGCCCCTGCGCGGACCTGGGCGTTGAGGTACGAGATAACGGCCGCACTGAGCTTTTCCATCAGGATGTGCCAGCAGGAAGGGTCCTGCAGCATCAGGGATTTGGTCCGGACAAAATCCTTAGTGCCTCCCCCCTCGATGAGGTAGCTGGCCAGGGTAAAGGGGGCTCCGGAAAAGCCGATCAAGGGGATCCGCCCTTTGAGCTCTCGGCAGACCGCCTTGATGGCCTCCATGACGAAGGGGAGGTCCTCCTCAGCCTCGATTCCCCTGAGCCGCTCCACCTCAGCGCGGCTGCGGGGGGGATTGTGGATCACCGGTCCTTCCCCCTTGGTGAACTCCAGGCTGATCCCCATGGGTTCAAGGGGGAGGAGGATATCGGCGAAGATGATGGCGGCGTCCACCCCTAATCGCTCGATGGGCAGGAGGGTCACCTTGGTTGCCAGCTCCGGTGTCTTGCACAAGATGAGAAAAGGGTATTGCCGCCGCAGAGAGCGGTACTCTGCGAGGAAGCGGCCTGCCTGGCGCATCAGCCAGACCGGCGTATACTCCGTAGGTTCCCTCTTGCAGGCCCTTAAAAAGATAGGAATATCCTTCACAGTCATTGTCAAGGAGATAATCTTTTAAAATCTCCTCTCCCCTCGGGGGGAGAGGATAAAGGTGAGGGGGAAAGTTATAAGCCTATCCACTGGCCAAAGGGCCACTGGCCAAGGGGTCACCTTCGGCTTCGGCCTCACCCGGCCCCTCTCCCGCCAGCGGGAGAGGGGATGCATGGCACCTTCATCATTTGTTAATGACAAGGCATTCATAGGAAATTGTTTCGATGTTTGACCATCATAATCTTGGTTTTTTCCCGTGGTGTCAAGGAGAAGTTGATCGGAAGGGAGCGCTTTTATATCATGACTGCGTCAAGAGGATCGCCCGGCTCAAGGATATGGCAGGATAGGCCCTGATCTTTAATCCGCTCTCTTCCGCCATCTGTATGGTCCGGTCAAAGGCCATTTTTGTTACATGAAGCTTCGGTTCTACAATTAATGCGCAGGCAGTGCCCTTCATAAGTTTTTTTACATTCTTTAAAAATTGGATCTTATCCGGAACTTCGTGCAGCATCCAAAAGGCCAATATGAAATCCGCTTTTTCCTTGAGCCCAAAATCATTCGGCGCAGAAAGATGAGTCACAAGATTGCCGTTAACGCGCGCCTTGATGGCGCGGCGTTTTAATACCGTCAGCATTTTTTCTTGTATATCGAGGGCAATGACCTTGCCCTCTTTACCCGCCAGCTTCAATAACGGGATAGCGAAATAACCCATGCCCGGCCCGATATCTATAACGGTAAAGCCCTGTTTTACATAGGGCGCAAGAATCTCGTAGGGGTCCTGAAATAGTTTGCGCAGTGGATTGTCAAAGGCATAACAAAACCACCAGGGGCATACGTGCCTATACCTGGCAAAAATTATATCGAAGATGTTTTTCATATTATATTTTTGGTGTACTTATTTTTTTCTTATACGGCCAAGCACGCTGAGTACGCCGTGCTCGACCAGTTGTTGTCATAAGGCCGCGTTAATGCGTTTGTCGGCGGCGAGCGAACAGAATCCGCTGAAGAAAATGATTAAAAGCCCAAAATTAATTTGTTGAAGGCCTTTAAGTTTACCACCTTGTAGCTTGGCTTTAATTGATAATTTAGTTTAGCTAAATAGCCCTCTTGGTTATACAGCCGGCGAGCAATGGAACCGTTTGATTTGATGTCTAATTTGTGCGTCCAATTGGTATTCGGTAAATCTTTAACTTTAATTGGTTTTAAATTTTTCCATAGATCATTTAGATGCTTTATCTGGTCAGGCTGGTCAATGACTCGAATTTGTCGAAAAGAAGAGTCCAGGACAATAACGTGAGATATTTTTAATTCCTCTGCCTTGGCACTTATAGCAAAAATAAAGAATATCATTGTAATTAGAAGTTTCTGCATACTTTTAACTCATATATTAGATTGATTCGTTGAGGATGTTATGTAATAGTATCATCTAGCATAGATGTCAACCAGCGCATGATCTGGTGGAGGCAGATATGCTGGAAGCGTAAGAGCAAGCTAAATATATTTTAAAAGCTCACCCCCATTACCCCAATTACACATTCACCAAGATGCCGAATTGTTGACCTGTTTCCTTCTAAAATGTCAAAGTCCCTATTGAACCGGCAATCAACAACTGCGCAGCGAAATATGTGGTCAGGTTTAAGGCGCGGGACAGCTTGAAAGTCCCTCGGAAGCGATCGAGCGCCAAAATGGTGTCCGAAATGATAAACAGGACCGCCCCGATGGAAGCCAGAAGTGCCCCGGCTTGATCCGTTTGGCTCCACCGCTCCCAGGCTAACCAGGCCATGACCAGGATGACCGCAACATAGATGAGGACCGGCAATTTTAGTTTGCCGAGAGAGGGGACGAGAATGATGTAGATAACAATGCCGTAGATGACAAAGGGAATTAATGGCCACCATATCAGCGCACTAATTTCCGACGCAAAGGCCGCACTGTAGAAAAGATGCGCAAGGAGAAAAGCAACCAGCCCGGCCACGAATCGATCCGTTGGCAACATCAAGAAAATATCGCCCGCCAGGGAAAAGACGAGGCCGGTGATGATCATATACTTATAGAACGGCAAGGCGGCCTGTCCCAGGATGGCGATCAGTAAGATAAACACCATTGTCAGAGGTTTGAAGATGTAGATGTGCTGCTGTGGGCCGCGATATTCCGCCCGGATGTGGATGGAGGCCGCAAGTATGACCAATAGTATGAGTATGAATGTCAACATTTTCCCTACCTCCCAAGAAGACTCTTCAAGAACTCATATATTAGATTGATTCATTACCCGTGTTCTGTAATAATATCATTTATCATAGATGTCAACAAGCGCATAATTTCGTGGAGGTGCGTAATGGTGGAAGCACAGGAAAGAGATGCAATAGATAAGGGGGTGAAAACGCTGTGGGTCATTTGGGCGGCGATGCTGGTTTCCTTGCTCATGTATGTCTTTATTTGCCATCAACCAGGCATAGGGTTCAAGGGTGTCGGTGGAACTGATTTTCCCATTGGTTTGTTACGGAACATCTTTTTCGGTGCGGGGGCTGCTGCATGGTTCATGGCATATTTCATGAGGCGATCCATGCTCTCGGTTCGCGCAGGGATCTCCAAACCAAAACCAGTCGAACGTATGGTTAAATGGGATGCCCCTCCATACATTGCTAAGTATGCAACAGTTGTTATTGTTTCACTTGCGCTCTCTGAAAGTATAGGCATCTATGGTTTTGTACTTTTTTTGCTTGGGGGAGGATTTAAAACCCTCTATACATTCATTGGCATCTCGGCTCTGGCCATGGTTTTTTACCGCCCGAAGAGGGAAGAAGTGGAGCGGTTGGCCACGGCTTATAAACAGGCAGGTGAAAAGAGCCGTTGATACGTGTTGAGCATCTTTCCAGAGTCTCTATGCTAACTCCGCCCCATACGGGGCCTTTTTATTGCTTGAAATTACTAATTGTGGTAATAAAGAGGCTATACAATGGTCAAGGGGGCAATACTATGGCTATATTCCCATTCGATACAAAGCGACTTATTGAGATATGCCGCCAGAATGACGTGTCAATGATTGGTGTCTTTGGTTCTGTCGTTCGGGGCGAAGCGGTAGAACAGAGTGATATCGACTTTTTAGTGGAGTTTGCTAAACGGAAAAGTCTCCTTGCTTTAGTGAAACTGGAACGTGAACTCTCCGCGGCGCTTGGGAGGAAGGTGGATGTAGTGACTGAAGCTGCTATCAGCCCCTACCTCCGTGAGGGGATCTTAAACGAGCTTCAGGTGATTTATGAAGCGCGATGAAACCGTCTATCTTCGGCACATCATGGATGCCATTGCTCGGATTGAAGAATATCTGCGGGGGGTTGATGAGCACGCTTTTAAGCAACGTTATCTCATTCAGGATGGAGTAATCCGCCAGCTTGAAATTATTGGGGAAGCCGTAAAAACCCTTGCCCCCGATTTTCGGAATAAGTATGCCCATATTCCCTGGCAGGATATAGCTGGTACGCGGGATAAACTCATCCATGGTTACTTGGGTTGACATCGACAAGGTCTGGCTCATGGCAACAGATGATATCCCGTCGCTTAAGGCAGAAGTGACTAAGATACTTGACGAACTTTAAAGAGGGGAAAATTGAGGTTGCACCATGATATTTTAGCAAAAGGCGATTGAGCATATCAGGTTTAACTCTCCACAAAAACCGGCCCCTGCAAGGGGGCCTTTTTATTTCAGTTTAGTGGTAAAATGGATAAGAGGTAGTTATCCCTATGGGGATCAATAAGGTCCAAGCCAAAAGTATCCTGCAAAAGACCGGCATATCCGGGTTTGGATATGTCATCAACCCCTATACCGGGTGCACCCACGGCTGTGTTTACTGCTATGCTCGTTTTATGAAGCGCTTTACCGGCCATACGGAAAGGTGGGGAGAATTCTTGGATGCAAAGATCAATGCGCGAGAGGTGTTGAAGCGGCAGCTAGAGAGGAGGAGAGGGCCGATAAAGGGCGGGGTATTCCTCTCCAGTGTGACGGATCTGTACCAGCCGGCAGAGTCGATATTCAAATTAACCAGGGGCATCCTCGAGGTACTGCTGGAATATCAGGTGCCCCTTTCCATACTCACCAAATCAGACCTCGTGCTGCGAGACATGGATCTGCTCCGGCAATTCGAGGAGTGCAGCGTCGGCCTGAGCGTTATGACCATTGATGAAGGGATCGCCCGTCGTTTTGAGCCTCGAGCACCCTCACCGCAGCGCCGCATGCAGGCCCTCAGGGAACTAAAAGAAAACAACATAGCTACCTATGCCTTTATCAGTCCCTACTTGCCGCACCTCTCTCATATTGAACAGTTGATGGAGGCGTTGGATGGTTCAATCGACGAAGCGGGTATTGAGGCGCTGAATACTAAAGAGGCCTATTGGCAAGGTGTAGAGCGTACCCTTGCCCGCTATTACCCGGAACTCCTGATCGGCTACAAGCAGCTTTGCCAGGGTGACAGATACTGGAATAACCTTGAACAGCGGGCCCGGCTGCTCGCATCACATTTGAATATTTCATTTATGGGGGTCTACAGGCATTAGCTCGATGGAATCAAAAGAACAAAGCCGGCTGCCAATACGCCGGCTTTTGAATTTTTTATTTAGTTTTACAGGCGACCTCTCAACCATTTATGAGCCGTTTAACGTCGTGCTCGGGACCAGCGCATTGACCCGCACGCCGAGCAATGCGTTGCATGGGGAAACATCCACCTCATCGTAATCACCTCCTTTTCTTTATGCCACTTACAGTAAGTGTAAGACCTCTACCTCCCCCTGTCAAGTGAAGAATCACTATTCGGCATGAGCATTACCACCCTTGATGTTGCCTTAAAGGGATAACTGTGTTAATAAAAGCGGAGGACTAGTCCCCAGAGAAAGGAGACACCATGGACTACCGCACCATGACGGCACCCTGCGGATTGGATTGCTTCAATTGTCCCGTGTATCTGGCTAATGAGAATGAAAAGCTCAGGGCAGCGATAGCCGAAAGATTCGGAATTCCCGAAAAAGAGGCAGTCTGCCAGGGATGTCGAAACGAGGGCGGCACTATCGCGTTCCTTGGCATGGCCGAGCCGTGCAACGTCTATCGATGTATTGCGAAGAAGGGCCTTCACGTGTGCTGCGACTGCGATGATTTTCCCTGTGATCATCTTCACCCGTATGCAGACGAGGCATCGGTGAGACCCCATAATACAAAGGTGTTCAATCTATGTTTAATTAAAAAGATGGGCTTGGAATCGTGGGCGCAGGACAAGGCGAAGAAGGTCAAGGATACCTACTTCAAGGGGAAATTTAAATTATGAAAGACATTGCATGAGTATCCTTACAATCGGCGCATGATACTACACTGCTGATTGAGCCGTCGGATATTTCTGGAGGTGTTACTCTATGGGCCAGAAGGCATTTCAAGACTACTATCCGGATCACTTTAGCCATTGTTATGGCTGCGGCCGGCTCAATGAGCATGGTCTGCACGTTAAGAGTTATTGGAATGGCGAGGAGTCGATCTGCATCTTTGACCCACGGCCTCATCATACGGCCATCCCCGGCTATGTGTACGGCGGTTTGATCGCCTCGGTCATCGACTGCCATTGTACAGGCACGGCAGCGGCGGCGACATATCGAGCCGAAGGACGTGCAATGGATACAGAGCCCCGATTGCGTTTCGTGACGGCATCGTTGCATGTTGACTACCTCCGCCCGACACCTCTCGGTGTACCCCTGGAAATACGTGCACAGGTGAAGGAGATCGCAGGGCGCAAGGTTGTGGTTACCGCTACGGTGTCCGTTCACGGCAAGGTGTGCGCTCGCGGAGAGGTGGTGGCAGTTAAGGTCCCGGAGCATTTGTTGCCTGACAGCTCACTGAAAAACCCAGCAGGCGCAGAGGGAAGGGAGCCTTGATGATATGAATGAAGACCTTCAGTATCTTAAACTTCTTTCGATCTTTCACTATGTCGTCGGCGGCCTTGCAGTCTTGTTCTCGTTCATCCCTATTATTTATGTTGTCATCGGAATGCTTGCGGTATGCATCCCCGGCACCTTCGAGGGAGAAGGTGAAGCCATGCCTGCATTTATCGGGTGGATCTTCATCATTATTGGTGCGGTCCTTATCGTGCTCGGATGGGCCTTCTCTGCCTGCATCATTATCGCCGGGCGATCCCTGGCGAAACAGGTCCATTACATGTTCTGCATTGTCATGGCAGCTATTGAATGTATATTTATGCCCTTTGGCACGGTGCTCGGTGTCTTCACCATCGTTGTGCTGACAAGGCCCTCTGTTAAGGAGATGTTCGAGCGGAACGCCGTGTCCACGTCGCCTGTCGCCTGAGCCGAAGGTGGCCCTTTGGCCAGTGGTTCAACAAGGACCTCGCTATAATGGTGGGCCCGTATAATAATCCGCCAAGGCAAGGGATGAAATCAGATACGAACAAGGCAACTCATTCACGAGAGACACCGTGGGGTATGTGGGGGACGGTGGGGTGGGGGCTCCTGGTAGCGGGAGTTTTCACCATCCTCCAGGGGCTTGTCTTGGCAGGGTTTGTTGCCAGCGAGGTCGCAAGCAATCCGGATGCAGACCTGTATGCTGCGGCAAGGGGTCTGGGGGGTAATGGTTTCGTTATGACCTTGGCCACCTTCGTGACAACGCCCCTCTGCATCGGCCTTATCGCCTTGTTAGTGAGGCTTCGGAAAGGGCCGACAATCGCCCGTTATCTTGGTCTCAAGGCGATAGCGCCCCGAACGATGCTCTTCTGGCTCGGTATCGTAACGCTCTTCGCCTTGATCGCCGAGTTCCTCGCCCATCTGTTGGGGCGGCCGTATATGCCGGATTTTATGGTCGACGCGTATGCGACTGCTTACTTCGCCCCCCTCTTCTGGCTTGCCATTATCGTTGCAGCACCCTTGTTTGAAGAGGTTTTCTTTCGGGGATTTCTCTTCGAGGGATTTCAACACTCGCGACTAGGACCTCTGGGAGCGGTCTTTTTGACCTCACTCGCATGGACGATCTTACATGTGCAATATGGGGCGTACGAACTCGGCACTATCTTCGGCTTAGGCGTAGTCTTTGGTGTGGCGCGTCTGAAAACCCAGTCAATCTATCCGCCACTCGCCATGCATTCCCTGTTTAACCTCTTCGCGATGGCGCAACTCGTTTCCTATCTTGGCAGGGCTTAACCAAGGGCCCCTTTACGTATCGTAGCGCGAAAAATAATTTGTGCACTTTTGGGGCTTGACATTTCATCAATACTCAATTATTGCTAACTATGGTGGCAGAATAACAATCATGGAAAAGGGGAGGTGCATTATGCAGAAAAAGAGATTACTGGTGATGGGGCTTATTGCGCTCTTTCTGACCTTTGCCCTGAGCAGCTTCACGTATGGTGCAGGGGACGGAAACTTTAGATTTGGCAAGAACGTAAAGATGCCTGCTGAGGAGACGGCAGCAGGCGGACTTGCCGCTGCCGGAGCTAATGTTGAGATCCTGGGGAATGTGGGGGGTGGCCTCAAAGCCGCCGGCGCCAATGTCGTCACCTCGGGGGATGTCCAGGGTGAGCTCATGGCTTGCGGCGCCAACGTGGTCCTTGCAGGCAAATACCACAGCAAGGTCAGGGCTGCGGCGTCCAATCTGACCCTCTCAGGGACCTTTGATGGTGATGTGAACGTGGCAGCAGCCAGGATAACCGTGGCCCCGACTGCCTTGATCAAGGGTAATCTTATATACGCAAGCGCCGACCTCAACCTGCAGAAGGGATCCCGGGTCATGGGAGAGGTGATCCAACGTCAGGTGATGGTGAAAAAGGAAAGGATCGAGAAGTGGGGCCGCCAAGGCTTAAAGGCCCTTATTCCAATCGGGATCTTTTTCTGGCTCATCTCCATCGTGGCCCTCATCATCGTGGGGTTGCTCGTCTACTACCTGTTTCCCAAAAAGACCAATGCCGTCATTAGCACTATTTCTCAGTCTCCCTGGAAGAACCTGTGGTTCGGCTTCATCTTTCTCGTGGTGGTGCCGGTTGCCATCATCGTCTCGTTTATCACCGTGGTGGGCATACCCGCCGGGATAATCGCCGGTATTTTCTATGGGATCGCCATCTATATCAGCAGCATTTATATGGGGGTGTGGATAGGAAGAAAGATCCTCGGCTATATCAAGAAATCCATGGCCACGGCATTCTTCTGGCCTTTGGTGGTGGGGACGATCATCATCGGGCTGCTCACCCTCATCCCCATCATAGGCTGTCTCTTTAGACTCTTGATCCTCCTGCTCACTCTGGGGGCTATGTGGCTGGTTATGTGGAAGACCATCCCATCGCGTGCGCAGAGGAAGGCGCAAAGAAAGC
>MGQS01000016.1:0-5461 GCA_001797905.1 Deltaproteobacteria bacterium RBG_16_54_11
ATGACCGATTTCGGCCCCCTGCTGGAGAACCCAAAGATATTCCTGCTGGGAGCGGCAGGGCAATTCGGGATCTTTCTCACCTTGGCCTTGGCATTGGCCCTCGGTTTTTCGAAGCTGGATGCCGTCTCCATCGGGGTCATCGGTGCCTGCGACGGGCCGACGGCGATCTATGTCGCCTCCCAGTATGCCCCCCACCTCTTAGGTGCGGTCTCGGTAGCAGCCTATTCCTATATGTCGCTGGTGCCGGTGTTCCAGCCTCCGATCATGCGGCTCTTAACCACCAAAGAAGAGAGGATGATCGACATGGGAGCAGTTAAAAAATCTGTTTCCAAGACGACCAAGATCATCTTCCCGTTGGTTGTAACCATCATAGGCGGTCTTATAGCACCGAAGGGATTGCCCCTGCTGGGGACGATCATGTTGGGGAATCTGATGAAGGAGTGCGGCGTCGTGAGCCGGCTCACCAAGGCCTCTGAAAACGAGATCGCCAATATCGTCACCCTGCTTTTGGGGCTTTCCATTGGGGCGACCATGGGCGGCAAGGACTTTTTAAAATCTACGACCCTGATCGTCCTTGCCCTGGGCTTTCTGGCGATCTGCCTCGATACCGTCTGCGGTGTCCTGTTCGGAAAGGTGATGAAGGTTATGACAGGCGGTAAGGTCAACCCCCTCATCGGGGCAGCCGGCATCTCGGCCTATCCTATGTCAGCCAGGGTGGTGCAAAAGGAAGGGCAGAAGTATAATCCCAAGAATTTCCTCCTCATGCATGCGATGGGCGCCAACACCGGCGGTCAGGTCGGCTCTGTCATGGCCGCTGCCGTGATGCTTTCGGTGCTCAAAGGGATGGGGATTATTTAGGTCGTTCGACTTTCTGTTTCCAAAGCACTGCGCGATTTGGGATCAACCCTGCTGAGCTGGGGCCTTTAGACCAGCAGCTCTCCCGCCTTCATCACCACCTCCCCCTTGACGATCGTGGCATAGGCCTTGCCGCGCAAACGCCACCCCGTAAAGGGGGTGTTGCGCCCCTTGGAGGCGAAGGATAGGGGATCGACCACCCATTTCTCCTCCAGGTCGATGATGGTGATATCGGCGGGTTTGCCCATGGCGAGCGACCCCCCGGGCAGGCCCAATATCTTGGCGGGGTTTGAGGACATCCGCTCGATTGCCGCGGCCAAGGTTATGATGCCGGGGTGAACCAGCATGGTGAGGACTACCCCCAAGGTGGTCTCCAGGCCGATGGCACCCATGGGGGCCTCTTCCCACCCCCGGGCCTTCTCCTCAGGGGTATGAGGCGCATGATCCGAGGCGATGACATCAATAGTGCCGTCCCTCAGCCCTTGTCTCAAGGCCTCTACATCCTCCTTTTTCCGCAGCGGGGGGTTGACCTTGGCATCGGGCCCGCATTTACCGGCGTCCTTCTCGGTTAAGGTGAGATGATGGGGGGTGGCCTCGCAGGTGACCGGCACCCATCGGGCTCTGGCCTTTTTGATCAGGTCGAGGGATTCGGCCATACTCACATGGCAGATGTGAACCCGCCAGTTGGCCTTCTCGGCAAGCATGAGGTCCCTGGCCACATAGTGGGGTTCTCTTTTATAGAGGGCGATTGCATCGGGCAGGGGGATGAGGGGGTTTGCCCTCTGAAAGGCCTGGATGGTAGCTCTTGACTCCTCGCAATGCGGGGTCAAGAGCAGCTCATGTTCCCGCGCCTTGACAAAGGCCCTCCCCATCACCTCATCTTTTACCACCGGGCTCCCGTCATCGGTGGCGGCGACGACCCAGGGTTTGCGCACGAGGGCTTTGAGGTTGGTGAGCTGCTCCCCCCTTCTCCCTTGGGTGATGCAAACTTTAGTATACAGGTTGACGCACCCTTCCTGCTTGGCGAGTCTTATCCACCTTTGCAGGGTCTTGGCGTTGTCCATGGGGGGATCGGTGTTGGGCTCGCAGACGACGGTGGTAAAACCGCCGAGGGCGGCTGCCCTGGTGCCGGTGGCAATGGTCTCCTTCCGGCGCTCATTGAAGTCGCGGAGGTGGCAATGCATATCGATGAGGCCCGGGGCAACGACCTTGCCTTGGGCCTCCAACAGAGGGACCCCTTCCTTCTCGATACGGGGGGCGATACGGCTGATGAGCCCTTCTTCGATGAGGATGTCGAGGTAATCGTCGAGGTCGAGGAGGGGGTCAATCACCCTCCCCCCCCTGATCAGCAACGCCATATTTTGCTTGCCTTTATCTTTTCTTTTTTGGGAACTTATTTTCCCACACGAGCACGGTGGCGCTGGCTATGTAGACGGAGGAGTAGGTGCCGAAGACAATGCCGACGATGAGGGTGAAGGTGAAATCGTGGATCACCCCCCCTCCCATAAAGAAGAGGACGATGAGGACCATGAGGGTGCTCATGCCGGTCAGGATCGTCCTGCTCAGGGTCTCATTGACCGTGACGTTCAACATCTTTTCAAAGGGCTCTCTCCTCATCTTAGGCATGTTTTCCCTGATGCGGTCATAGACGACGATGGTATCGTTGATGGAGTAGCCGACAATCGTAAGTATGGCTGCCAGCACCGGGATGGAGAACTCCGTATTGGTGAGGGAGAGGACCCCTATGGTGACGATGACATCGTGGAATACGGCGACCACCCCCCCGACGGCGAACCGGAAATCAAACCGGAAACTGATATAGATCAGCATCCCGATCATGGCGAAGATGGTGGCCAGGATCCCCTTGGTGCGCAGGTCTTCTCCCACCTTGGGACCGACCATCTCGATACGCCTCACCTCGAATGTCTTTTCATCGAACCGCTTTGACAGCGCCCCCTTGATGGTGCCGGATAACCCGGCGAGATCAGAGGAGGACGTCTGCAAGCGTATGAGGTACTCGCCCTTGCCTTCGGCCTCAAACCCTTGGACCGATCCGCCCTCCAGCCCTCCTTCTTGCAGGGCGCCCCTGATCCCATCGATTGCCACCGGTTGGGAGAACTTCACCTGGACGAGCGTGCCGCCGGCAAAATCGATGCCGTAATTGGGACCACCGTGCAGGATCAAACTGACAATGCCGATAAGCATTACCGTGCCCGAGAAGAGAAAGCCGATCCACTTCCTCTTCATGAAATCGATCTTTGTCCCCGGCTTGATGATCTCAAACATATGCTTCCACCTTCAGATGCTCCACCGCTTGACGCGGAAATTGTTCAATACGAAATCAAAGATGAACCTCGTCACGACAATGGCGGTAAACATGCTGGCCGCGATGCCGATGCTCAGGGTAATGGCAAACCCCTTGATGGGGCCGGTGCCGAACTGGAGCAGGACCAGCGCGGCGATAATGGTGGTAACGTTGGAGTCCATGATGGTCAAAAAAGCCCTCGTGTACCCTGCCTCGAGGGCCGCCCCAGCGGGCTTGCCGAGGCGCATCTCCTCCCTGATCCTCTCGTATATCAAGACATTGGCATCTACGGCCATCCCGACGGTCAAGGCTATGCCGGCGATGCCCGGCAGGGTCAAGGTCCCGCGCAGGGCAGCCAGGGCCGCCAGGAGCAGGACCATATTCAAGATCAGGGCGATATTGGCCACAAATCCTGCCAAACGGTAGTAGGCTATCATTGCTATGATGACGAGGAGACCGCCGATCATGGTGGCCTTGATCCCCTTGTTGATGGAGTCTTGCCCCAGGGAGGGGCCGACGGTTCTTTCTTCCAGGATCTTGATCGGGGCCGGGAGCGAGCCGGCGCGCAAGACGATGGCCAAATCACGGGCATCTTCCATGGAGAATCTTCCCTCGATGATCGCCTCTCCCCCGCCGATACGCTGTCTGATGACCGGCGCCGAATAGACAGTGCCATCGAGGACGATGGCGAGCCTCCTGCCTACGTTATCACCGGTTATCTGCTCAAAGAGCCCGGCGCCGGCAGGGTGGAAACTGAGTCCGACATAGGGCATATTATTCTGATCGAGCCTGACCCTGGCATCCTTCAACGCGTCGCCGGTCATCAGGGTTTTATCCTTTATCAAATAGGGGATTCTACGGACCGCCCCTGTTTTGGGGTCCACCTCTCGCTCGTACAGGATGACATCTCCGAAGGGTATATCCCCGGCCAGCGCGCGGCCCACATCGTACTCCTCATCCACTAATTTAAATTCCAAGAGGGCCGTCTTGCCGATCAACTCCTTGGCCCGCTCGGGGTCCTTGATGCCCGGCAGTTGGATCAGGATCATGTTCTCTCCCTGCCGGGAGATATCGGGCTCCGCCACCCCGAACTGGTCCACCCTGTTGCGGATGGTCTCCAGCGCCTGATCGACGGCTGACTTTTTGATCTCGTCGATCTGCCGGGGATCCATCTCCAAGAGGACCTTAACCCTGTCTCCCTCTTGCCGTGAGGTCGCTTCTTTCAAGGTGGGGTACTGTTCTTTTAGGTAGCTGTCGAAATTCTTTTTTACGTCGGGGTTTAAAAGGACTACTTCTATCTTATTCCCTTGCACCCGGTCGATGTAGGTATAGAATATGCGCTCTTTCTTGAGATTATTTCCCAGGTCGTTCTTGATCCGCTCGGCAGAGCTTTCTACCGCCTTGTCCGCCTCCACCTCAAAGGTCAGATGCATCCCCCCTTGTAAATCGAGTCCAAGATGGATTTTATCCTGTGGGAAGAATGCGGGCCACCACGAAGGGAGCTCCTTGACGAAGGTCGGGTACACGAAGATCGCCGCCCCGATCAGGACAGCGAAGATAAGTAAAAATCGCCACTGGAGACTCCGTGTCATCTCTCTAACCCTCTCACCATTGCGTCGTGCCACCCGTTTCATACACCATTGCCGTTACAAATGCAAGGGTAAAAAATGCAACGGCCCCTTGATTTCTCTCCCCTTGTGTAATAGGATCGATTATCCTTGCAGATAAAGGAGGATACGAAATGCGACTAAAGGATAAGGTGGCTTTGATTACAGGAGGCGGCAGCGGCATAGGGGCGGCCGTTGCCAAGCGGTTCGCCGGGGAAGGGGCCCTTGTGGCCATTGCTGATGTCGTCCCGCAGGGGGCCAAGGAGGTAATGGACGAGATCACCGCAAAAGGGGGGAAGGCGATATTCTCCCAGGTGGATGTGCGGAAGGGGGATGAGGTGAACGGTATGATCGATCGGGTGGTCCAGTCGTTCGGACGCCTGGATATCCTCATCAACAACGCCGGCGTCACGCGGGACAATTTGTGCGCGAGGATGTCGGAGGAGGAATGGGACTTCGTGGTGGCAGTAAGCCTCAAGGGGACCTTCCTCTGCTCTCAGGCCGCCTATCGCCCCATGCGAAAGCAGAAGTATGGAAAGATCATCAATACCGCCTCGGTGGTCGTCAGGGGAAATATAGGGCAGGTCAATTACTCCGCCAGCAAGGCGGGGATCATCGGGTTGACCCGCACCCTGGCCCTGGAGTATGCGCGCTCGAATATTACGGTGAACTGCATCGCCCCGGGGTTTATCGA
>MGQS01000016.1:5468-11568 GCA_001797905.1 Deltaproteobacteria bacterium RBG_16_54_11
ATGACCGCCGCCATACCCGAAAAGGTCAAGGCGCTCGCCCTGGAAAGGATCCCCCTCGGCAGGATGGGCAGGCCCGAGGACGTGGCCGATCTGCACCTCTTTTTGGCGAGCGATGACGCGAACTACATCACCGGCCAGGTGATATTCCTCGATGGGGGGGTTAGTATCGGAATCTGAGATCTGCCCTGAGGAGGAGCGATGGAGCGTGACAAGATAATCGAGGCCATCAAGCAGCGGGCCACGGAGGGCCGCATTCCCTGCGGTGTGTGCTTTCAGATCGCCGAGGAATACGGCATCCCCAAGCGGGAACTGGGAGAGCTTCTCAATGAGCTGGAGATAAAGGTGATCCAGTGCCAGCTGGGGCTGTTTAAGTAAGAGCCTCATTTTCCCCCTCCGTGCGGTCCCTTGGTGCAGGGGGATGCCCAGTCAATGCCTCCTCTCGCTCCCACTCCGCCAATTTCCTCTTTGCCCTCCTGCGCTTGAGCCAGTAGCTGAAGAGGAAGAGGAGGCTTGCCAGAAACCACAAGGAGAAGAAGCTGGTGACTATGGGGATCCAGCTGTATCTCCTTTTCAAATTCTCCTTCCATCTCCGCTCCAGTTCCCTCAGCCCGAGGCCGGTAGCCTGCCTCAGGGCCGTCTCCGTATCGAGGCCATAGGATAATCCCTTAATAAGGCGGGGCAGGGTCCCGGGTCCCAATTCGGTCTTGATATAGCTCACAAAGCTGAAGCTCTGCGCATAGGCGAGTTCGGCCTGACGCTCGTCCACGGGGAGGCCGTCCGACAATTGTTCCAGGGGGATGAGCCCTTTTGTCAGGACCCCCCTGCTCAGGGTATAGGTCCATGAGAGGTTCCACCCCCTGCTCTGGAGCATGGCAAACCCCTCATCGAGCCACTGGGGCGCCTCATGCCCTTTCAGGGCAGTTGCCAAGGCGAGGTGGGCATATTCGTGTCGTAAGACCTCCTCGATATCCATCGCGCCCCCTCTCATCCCCCGGGGTGACCTGAGAATGATGAGGTTCTGTGCGGGATAGGCAGTACCCACAGACCAGGAGGGCGGTCCGCCGCCGGGCTGCACCCTTTGAAAGGCCTCCCACGTAGGGGCGAGGTAGATCAGGCAGGGGGAAGGGGGGACAGAGCCGATGGCTTGCGGGATGGCCTCCCTGGTCTCCTCGGCCTTGTGTAAGAGAAATGATGCCATCTTGCCCTCTGGCTCCTGATATCTCATGATGAAGTGCGAAGAGCGGAGCTCAAGCCATGAAGAGGCACTAAGCGGTCCTGCGCACGAGAAGATTAAAGTGACGAGAGAGAATAGAACAATTCTTTTCATGGGAGGGGAAGGCTGATACCGAGCGCCTTCTCTACGTCTTCATGGGTAACACCTGATATCTTGAGGATTTTTTCCCTGGAGCGTTGGCCGGCGATGATCTCGATTTGCGAGGAGGAGAGGTTCAGCTTCTCGGCGATGAATCTCTGCAAGGCCAAGTTGGCCCTTCCTTCGATAGGGGGCGCGGTTATCCGCACCTTGAGGGCATCCCCATGCAGCCCAACGATCTCATCCCTCGAGGCACGGGGGTAAAGGCGGATCTTTAAGGTTATTGCCGCCCCCTTCATCTTATCCGAATTGGGAGGCAAGCTGGAACAGTATCCTTACGAGGAAGATGCGCAGGAAGTAGATGACAAGGATCACGATCAGGGGGGAAAAGTCGATCCCCATCCCCCCGATAGGGAGCCATCTCCGCACCCGCCCCAGGACCGGCTCCGTGGCCCGGTAGAGGAACCGGACGATAGGGTTGTAGGGATTGGGGCTCACCCACGAGATGAGGGCCCTGATGATGACGATCCACATATAGATGAGAAGGCCGATGTCGATCACATTGGCCAAGACGATGATGAGATTGCCGAAGACAGACATAAGGTCTCCTTGTTGTCCCATTCAGGGAAGGAAATCCACGCCTTTAGGCGAAGACTGTAGTTTGATCTTTTTCACAAAAAAGGGTTCACGTCCCGACTGTGGCGGGATAGTTTACTTTAGCATGATGAAGCTCAACTGTCTCCCCGGTTTTTTATCCCTCCGAAAGGAGAAGAAGAGATCCTCCCTGCAGGCGGTGCAGAGGGGGATGGTCTCGATATTATCAAGAGGGATCCCCGTCTTGGATAATTCTAACTGAGCAGCGCGTTTCAAGTCAAGGTAGGTCCTCCCCTCCCGTTCCTGGATGAGCTGATCAGGGGTATCGTGGGAGTTTTGAAAGAGGCTCACCACATCCGTTCCCACCTCGTAGCAGCAAGGGCCGATGCCCGGGCCGATCCCGGCCAGGATATCCGCTGGTGAGCACCCAAAGGTCTTCATCATCTCGTTGACGGTCCTCTCTATGACCCCGCGCCAGATCCCCCGCCAGCCGGCATGGACGGCAGCGATGATCCTTTTAGATCTGTCAACCATCAAGATAGGCAGACAGTCGGCTGTCCAGATCCCCAGGGCCACCCGTTTCTTGTCCGTGATGACGGCATCGTAGGGCAGGGGATAGGTGAGGGCCGCTCTGGTATTTTCCTCGAATATCAGCACCTCTGCCCCATGCACCTGCCGCAGGGTGAGGAGCCGCCCCGGCGGGATGCCGAGCGCCGCCTCTGATCCTTCTTCCCCAACGAAGCGGGTGCAGAAGGCGTGCCTTATCCTTCGAAAGAGGGGGAGCTGCAGATAGGTGATCCCGTTTTCGTCCTTAAGCTTAAACCCTTGTGCCACGCAATACCTCCAGGATGTTTTCTATATCCGCCGGCAGTGGTGCGGTGAACTCCACGGTCTTCCCCGTGGTTGGGTGGCGGAAGGCGATGCGGGAGGCGTGCAGGGCCTGCCGCCCCAGGGCCTCGATGCGCTCCTTCAGGTAAGAATCCTCTATCCGGGCGAGCCTTCTCTTTTTTGTGTAGAGCGGGTCCCCCACCAGGGGATGGTTGATAGAGGCCATGTGGACCCGAATCTGATGAGTCCTGCCTGTCTTGGGCGCGACCTGCACGAAGGTGATCCCTTCAAACCGCTCCTTCACCAGCCACTCGGTCAGGGCCTCTTTGGGCGCCCGTGTTCGCAGCGAAAACCGCTTGCGATCTATGGGGTGCCTGCCCAGCGGGGCGGTGATAGCGCCCTTCTCGGCCTCCACCCTGCCGTAGACCAGGGCCAGATAGATCTTTTTTACCTCCCTCTTTTGGAACTGCCTCACCAGGGCCTCGTGGGCCAGGTCGTTCTTGGCCACCACCATGACCCCTGAGGTCCCTTTGTCCAGGCGGTGGACGATGCCCGGACGCAGCACCCCGCCGACCCCCTGGAGGTCATGCAGGCGAAAGAGCAGGGCGTTGACCAAGGTCCCCGATTGCATCCTGCCGGCTGGGTGGACCGCCATCCCCGAAGGCTTGTCCACCACAACGATATCTCCGTCTTCGTAGATGAAGCGGATGGGCAGATCCTCGGCCGGGGCCTCAGCGGGCATGGGCGCCGGGATCCGCCCCCTGACGAGGTCCCCTTCCTTTATCCGCGTCCCGGCCTTAGCGTGCGCGGCGTTGAGCAGGATGCATCCTTCCCTGATGTATCGCTGGATTTGCGAACGGGTTTGCGCCGGCAGCTGCTCGGCCAGGAAGAGGTCGAGCCGCTTGCCGCGATCCGCCTTCTCTACCGTGAGGGTAAACGCTTCCCCGGAGATGGGCATGCCTAAGCGCTGATCTTCTTGAGGGCCAGTTCCATCCCGTGGGCGATGGTACTGAACTCGTCGGCCTGGATGGTCCTGAGGTCCAGGATGAGCCGGTCATCCGCTATCCTGGCGACGATAGGCGGTTCCAGATTCCTCAGCTCCGCCTCCAGGGCCCCGGCGGTTGCCTTGAGGGGCTTGATGGCCAAGGCCCAGGTGGGCACTGTCTGCAGGGGGAGTGCCCCCCCTCCTACCTGGGATTGTTCCCTGATCATCTCAACAGTAGCCTTGCCTGTCTCTTGCTTTATGAGTCGCTGCAGGCGCCTGGCCTGCTTGCGGAGCTCTTCCAGGGGTACGGTCAGCATGCGTAGCGTGGGGATCTCCCTGATTGCCTGCCCCTCGCTCAGGTACGCGATGAGGGTGGATTCCAGGGCTGCCAGGGTGAGCTTGTCGATCCTCAACGCCCTGCTCAAGGGGTTGGCCTTTACCGTATCCATCAGTTCCTTGTTGCCCAGGATGATCCCGGCCTGGGGCCCTCCGAGGAGCTTGTCCCCGGAAAAGGTCACTACATCAGTCCCGGCCTGGATGGCCTCCTGGACAGTCGGCTCCTTCGCGAGCCCATACGCGGAGAGGTCGATGAAGCAGCCGCTGCCCAGATCGTTCATCACCGGGAGGTTATATCGTTTTCCGAGTTGGACCAATTCCTCCACCGTTACCTCGGAGGTAAAGCCGACTACCCGGTAGTTGCTGGTATGCACCTTGAGCAGGAGGCCGGTAGTGCTATTGATGGCCTCTTCGTAATCCCGCAGGTGGGTCCTGTTGGTGGTGCCCACCTCCCTGAGTGTGGCGCCGCTTCGCTTCATGACATCGGGTATCCGGAAGGCCCCCCCGATCTCCACCAGCTCCCCCCGGGAGCAGATCACCTCTCTGCCTGATGCAAGGGTATTGAGGACCAAGAGCACGGCGCCGGCGTTGTTGTTGATCACCATGCCGCCCTCGGCCTTGCTCAGGCGCAGGAGGATCTCCTCCACATGGGCATAGCGGGACCCCCGCGCGCCCTGGGCGAGGTCATATTCCAGGTTGGAATATCCGCGGGCGACCTCGACAAGGTTCTTTAAGGCCTGCTCACTCAGGGGGGAGCGCCCCAGATTGGTGTGAATCACCACGCCGGTGGCGTTGATGGCCCGCCGCAAGTGGGGGCTGACCTGCCTGGCTATCTCCTCGGCAAAGAGCGGGAGGAGGTGGGAGAGGGCAAAGCGCTCCTCCGTTATATCCTCGGCCTTGTCGGCTCGCAGGATCGCCTGACGGAGCCTTTCCAGGCCATTCCTGATCCCCTGCCTGACCACCTCGCTGGGATGGACCCGAAGGAGCTCCTTGACCTCCGGAGTCGCGAGGAGCTCATCCACCTTGGGGATCTTTCTGAGCAATGTGCCGCGTTCCCTCTCGGACATGGCTTCCTCCTAGGACGCTCGCATGATATTGGGACGGCCGGGAAAGAGAATGGTGCGCAGGATCTTGAGGAAGTTCATCCTGAAGAAGTGGGTGGGCCACTCCAACTCCCTCTTATCGCAGACAATGGACTTTTCCATCTCTTTGACATGAATCCCGAGCTTTCTCAGCGCCTCCTCTTGCTCCGCACCCGCCATGCTATCCACGATGGCGTCGATCCTCTTCATCATCTCCACCGCCTGCGTAATCCGCACATCGATGGCCGCGGCCAGCGCCGGGGAGATAATCCCCAGCTCCCCCTTGAGGGCGTTGAGCCTTCTGCCGCCTTCATAGGTGCTGAAGACGATATCATCCCGGGTCATCCACCGGGTCTCGTAATTGAGGAAATACTTCCAGCTGGGTCCTTCCAGGGCGCGCCGGTGCTCCTCGAGGGTGCGAAACAGGAGGCGGTAGCCAAATTGCTCCGGCTGCTCAAAGACCATGCTCCCCGGATCGAGAAAGGGGGCGAGGGGGGAGATAAAAGGGAAGAGGGTCTTGTTTCCTCCGTATTGCTCCAGGAGGTGGCGGCAGTAGTCGGCCGTCTCCAGGACGGAATTGTAGTCCTGTTTGGGCAGGCCGGTCATGAAGAAGAGGTCGATCCGCTTGGCCTTGTTGCGCACCGCCGCGCTGAGAAACGATTCCAATTCCCTATTGGAATACGGCCTCCCAAAGGCCCGGCGCACCTCTTCGTCGTGGGATTCAGGGGAGATCTGGATGTTGAAGTTCGGCGTGGTTTGGGCGATCTCCTCCACGATCCCCCCCGACGGGGGCCGGAAGAATTCGTACACCATATGGTTTTTTATCTTTGTCCTGCGCAGCTCTTGCAAGAGGGTTTCGGCATAGGCTGCACCGGGCTGCAGGATATCGCCGATGATAAAGATGGGGGCGTTGAGGTGGCGCTGGACATGGATGATATCCCGCGCCAAGAGCCGGGGATCGCG
>MGQS01000016.1:11594-17636 GCA_001797905.1 Deltaproteobacteria bacterium RBG_16_54_11
TTCAATGCCTGCTGCGAGGCGCCGCAGGTCTTGCACTGGTGGGTGCACCCGCGACAGGTGAAGACGGCGGTGAGGGGGTAGAAGAGCCAGTTGGTGAAGGGGGTATAGCCGATCAGGTCCCGGTAGCGGGCCGCCTGGCGCATGATGTGACCGTAATCGATGACCACCGCATTGAGGTCGGCGGGGAGATGGCTCAGGGGGTTGACCTTGACTGCATTGCCATCCCGCCACGTGAGATTGGGGACCTCGGAAAAGTCCCCTCCATCCCTGATGATTTGCATGAGCCGGCACAGGGGCTCCTCGGTAGAATCCCCCCTGACCACATAATCCACCTGCGGGTATCCCTTGATGATCTCCTCATGGAAGTAGGTGGCGGAGAATCCCCCGAGGATGACGGGGATTTCGGGGTGGTATTGTTTGATGATCGCGGCCAGGGCCAGGCTCCCGTGGCAGTGGGGCATCCAGTGCAGATCGATGCCGAAGGCACGGGGTTTTAACGAGGCGATAAATTGCTCCACGTCGAACCGCTCATTTTTGAGCATCTTGAGCGCGATGTTGACGATCCTCACCCGGAAACCCTTCCTTTCCAGGTATTCCGAGATGCTGGCGAAGCCGACCGGGTACATCTCGAAGATAGGGGTGGAGGGGATCACGTCGCTGATGGGACCCAATTGGATGGGGCGCTTGCGAAAATCATAGATGGCAGGCGGATGCAGGAGCACTAGATCAGGTTCGGGCATAATGGGTCTTTCTTTTAAATACAGGGGTTCATATCACAGATTCTGAAATGGGTCAAATCCAGGATTTATTCCTTACGTGATGTCGGTGATGTGAGATGCGCTTGTTAATCGCGGTTTTTCACCACCCTGCTGAGCGCTTTTCCCTGCGCGCCGTGAAGGCCTTGCTGCACAGTTTGTTACCGGTGACAGAAATCCGGCAGTTCTCTACTATCCTCAATGAGGTCTCTGATGGCAGAATCCTGCCGTTCCGCCAATATATTTTGCGCCGTCTGGGATATAATTTCCACATTGATTTCTTGCGTGCCCATAATGCTGAGCTGCGTACGCACCTCACCAGCGAGAGACCTGGTCAAAGTATTACACAACCCAAAGGTCGCGAGATAGTTACATAACGTATACTGAGGACGCACAGCAAGACCAGTAAGATAGGCCCGCTCGTATTTATAGCGCGCAGAAAAAGACGTTTCTTTGTCAGCCATCATCCTCGCCCCCATGGCGAGCATCGTTGGTAGCAATGATTGAAACGCTTTTTCTAAAAAATATTTTCTGGAGGTCTCCTCATCATAAAATCGGCGCTCGATAAATACTTCCTGACAAACTGCCGGCAGGTCAAGGTAGAGATAGTGTGTCGCGCCATCGATATCGAAATCTTTCTGCGTTCGAGGTTCCAACTTCCATAATACGGCGAAACACCAGCGAAGCAAGGAATCGAGAGTTCCCGTGTGGATATAGACCGTGCCATTTTTTTCTGAGACGAAGACCGACGTCCAGGGGCCCTCCTGATAGACGGAAAAGGGCATAATCTCTTCTTTGCCCAGGATTGCGTACCGGAAGGCCACGGTCTCGGGTATTTGCGCCTCATGCTGACCGCTACTAATAATCGGGGCCAGGAGATAGGAATTTCCTTCATCCGTTTTGCTGATATCATAGAAAAAATTCCGAGAGGAGAAATATGCCTGCACTTGTTCTTCATTGCGGTAATCAAAGAGATCGGCCGAGAAGGAGCGGAGTTGCTCTGCGAATTGGTCTCTGGTGAATTCCGTCTCGAGTCTCATCATTGACGTTTTTGATGCTCTCACTTCGTAATTAGCGTAGGAATACCGCTTGAATCTATTCATGATCTTTTCAAACTCTGTCGTATACGTTACATACCACGTGACGCCGTATAACGCCAGGATGGCAAGACACAGGTGAAGATATCGTGAGGAAAAAATTTTTTTGAACATACGCAGAGCCTTTGAGATCGTTATAGCCTCGCGCCCCCTTGCATAAGACGAAGTTTGTTCTCGACGAATACTCTATGTTCCGTTTGTGGAAATTTTTTCATGTATTGATGGTACACCGCACGGGCAAGGTCGTATTGTTTTAATTCTTGTTCATAGAGCTTGGCGAGGTCAAGATAGGCTGCTTCCATGGAGCGATCAGGCGGATAGTCGCTGTTAATCAACGCCTCGAGCGTCGCGCGAGCCAGCGACGCATTGCCCGATCTGGCCAACAGCCTGCTCACCCTCAGCTGATATTGCGGCTCCATAATGGTGAGATATTTTTTCCAATACTCAACAAAGACCTCTACGACTTTCTCGCGATCGGTATCAAGCATGAGCTTGATGGCCTGCTGATAGTGCTCCTTTCCCTCCTGGGAGCCCCCCATTCTGCTCTTTGCCTGCGCCATTTTGAGGTGCAGTTGCGGGTTATTCGCGTCGGTTTGCAGCAGCTGCTCAGCGGCCATCATCCCTTCGGCGTATCCCTCGCGCTTGCCGAGGCGGGTACGGACCGTATGTTCCAGCTTTTCTCGTTGCGCCTGCCCCTCGTACTTGAGATATTTACTCGTCGCGAGCCCGCTTAAGAATCCTCCCACGTGCGCCCAGAATGCCACGTTTTGGTGAATACCCTTGATGGCGGCGATTCCTCCCAGAAAGTCTTGGAGGAACCAGAGGCCCAGAACGATGACGGCGGGCACCTGAATAGGAAGGACGAAGAAGAACAAGAGCCTGATCTTGGAATAATAACAGCGGTAAAGATAAACCCCCATAATGCCGGAGATCGCTCCGGAGGCACCGAGGGTGGGGATCATAAGCTTGTCTCGCATAAACAGCCCGGTCATCGTGCTGTGGATGAGCCCTGCAGCGATCCCCGTAAGAAAGTAGAGGAAGAGATACGTCTTCCAGCCGACCTTATCTTCCACGAATATCCCGAAGATCCAGAGATACACGGAGTTGCCGAGTAGATGCCAAAAGCTACCGTGGAAGAACATGCTGGTGATAAGCTGCCAGGGATATGCCTCTCCGGGCTGGAGATAGAAATAGCGCCAAATCAGGAATTCGGTTTTATAGTATATTCCGTGGGTGAAGGCATAGACCAACCAGTTTATGAGTAAAAGCCCGATGGTGGCATAGGGGATTTTGTTAAGCTTGAGGTTGGTGCCGACAGGGATGAACATGCCGTATCTTTCCCTCGAGGTGACGCTCTGTGTACCCTATCATCTTTATCCGTTCCGGTCAATCGCGCAGATCATTAACAGGCTCAAGGCGGAAGGAAGGTTGGAAACAAAATAAAAACTTGGCTCCTTTCCGACCAGGCTAAATCTCACCTCCCCTTCTTTGTCGGACGGCGAGCTCTATGGCTATCAGGCCGATAGCAAGCCTTCTCATTTCTACGAGATTGACCACCTTTTTCTTTTTAAGGAGGCTGAGCCCTTGGAGGGTCTCCTGCCAATAGAACCGGATATCCGCATCATCGAAATAGCGCAGGCCCTTGATCTCCCGCAAGACCTCAGGCGTGTACCCCCTGCGTATACAGTTATATGTCTCTCTTCTCACAAGAATCTCCGACCAAGGTACGCCTGCTCACCCAGGCTTAAAAAAGTGTAAGTTTTCAACAATGTCTCCCTCGTTCCTTCAGTGTTATAGGCCTTTTCTGGCGGCAAAGTTGAAAGCGTAAAAATAGTTCTGAAAACTTTTGTCTGAAGACTGATATAAATTTTCAAAAGCAAAATAATCAGCAAGCATTTCTCGAAGCCTTAAAAGCTCTTTGAGCCGCTTCTTATTTTTTTCATCGGCTACGGTAAAATCCAAAAGCTCCAAAGCTCTTTCAAAAGCCATTTGGCTGTATTGAGCATTTCTTTTTTCTCTCCACTTTATTGCTCTTTCCACTTCGCTCCCGACATTCGCCATTTGTTCAAAGAAAGAAAGTGAATTCCATTTCCCTGCAGCTAAATCTTTGTGTTGAACATTCATCTTTTTATCAATTATTTTCATAAATTTTTTTGTAATTGGATATCCTGAAGCAGCATATCATAAAAAAGGCAAATATCAAAAACTTCGGCCAAAATCTTTAAGAGCTGATTAATAATGGAAAGTGTAAGTTTTCAATAACATCCCTTTCATTCCTTCCTTATTTTTAAAGGGGGTAAAGGAGGGGAGCCGGGGTGACGTAGCTATTATGATGGATTGTTCAAAAAAGGGTTGACAGCGGTCCAGGAGGTGGTATATTTATGACTATTAGTCATTATATGACCATTGGTTATTAAAATGGGGACAGAGGAGAGACGGGAGAGGGAAAAGGCGGCCAGGCAGGAGGCCATTATGGCGAGCGCCAAAGAGCTCTTCTTCGCCAGGGGGTTTACTGCCACCACCATGGAGGAAATCGCCCAAAAGGCGGAGTTGAGCAAGGGTGCCCTCTATCTCTATTTCTCCAGCAAAGAGGACCTCTACGTCACCGTCTTACATGAGGGTCTCAAGATCCTTTTCGATCGGATAGAGGAGGTCTTCCAGCTGGACCTGCCCCCTGACCAGCTGATCAGGCGATTCGGGGAGGTGCGCTATCGCTATTATCTCGATTACCGGGAATACTATCGGATATTCTTCTTCCGGCAACATAGGGATGTCGATGTCGCACGGCAGCTCCTCCCCCACAAGCTGGTCCAGGAGAATCTGGAAAAGGGGATGCGTAATTTTCAACGCTTCATAGGGATCGTCCAACAAGGGATCGATCAAGGGACCTTCGCCGCGGTAGATCCCCGGAAGGCAGCAGTTGCCTTCTGGGGCGCCATCAACGGCGTCCTCTTGTTCTTTGAGGAGGAGTTGAGCAAAGAGATTATCGGCATAGATGTGGAAGAGTTGATCTACTATACCATCGATCTTTTTATAAATGCCCTGAAAAAGAGATAGGGAGGATGATGATTATGAAAACAAGGACTTATTGTTTGGCCGTCACCTTCATCTTCGTGTTGATCTCCGCCTCCTTCGGAGGTGAAGCCACAACCCCTCCTGCTGAAGGCGGGCAGGGGTCCGCTCCCCTTACCTTGAAGGAGAGCATCGGGATCGCTTTGCAGAAGAGCCCCACCATGCAGGCGGCACAAAGTGCGATCAAGGAGGCTCAATACCGGCGCCGGGGTACTGTCAGCGACTTCCTCCCCCAGGTGAGCATGCAGTACAGCTATACGAGATTAAATAAGGCGCCTTTCGTAACCATAGGCGGGACACAGGTGACGGCAGGGACCAAGGACAACTATAACTGGACGACCAGCGTCACCCAGCCTGTCTTCACCGGCGGCGCCCTGATCAATAGCTATTTATTGGCCAAGATCGGGGTGGATATCGCCAAGGTGGAGTTTGCGCAGACCAAATTCGACCTGGTACTCCAAGTAAAGGTCGCCTACTACGCGGTGTTGACGACCGAAAAAGGGCTGGAGGTGGCTGAGCAAGCGGTCGAGCAGCGGGAGTCGCACTACACGGTGGCCCAGGCCTTTTTTGATGCCGGGATCATCGCTAAGAACGACGTCCTCCAGACAGAGGTCGAACTGGCCCAAACGAGACAAGACCTCATCAGGGCCCAGCATGCCCTGGAGGTCGCGCGCGCCGTCTTCAATACGCTCCTGCGCCGACGGATCAACGAGCCGGTCAGGCTGGCGGAGGCCCTGGAGTACACTCCCATGACCATCGACATAGATCGTTTGATTGAGGAGGCCTTTCGGGAGAGACCAGAGCTCAAGCTGTCCGATCTGGGGATAAAGTCGGCCAAGAAAGAGGTAGGGATTGCTGCCAGCAGACTCTTCCCCCAGCTGAGCATTGTTTACAGTTACGAGCGTCAAGGGGATGAACCTTGGGTCGAGGGGTCGCGGTTTCAACGCATGCATGACTGGAACGTGATGGGCGTTGCCGAGTGGACCATTTGGGACTGGGGTAAGACCTGGTGGGGGGTGGGGGAAAGTAAGGCCAGGGTATTCCAGGCGGAGTGCGCCCTGGAGCAGGTCAAGGATTCGGTGCGGCTGGATGTCCAGGCGGCCTCCCTCAAAGTAACG
>MGQS01000017.1:0-1634 GCA_001797905.1 Deltaproteobacteria bacterium RBG_16_54_11
CCTGGAAAAAGGGATCCTGCTGCGCATCAGGTTCGAGCTCGATCTCTACATCAACCTGAGACCGGTCCGGCTCTATCCCGGTGTCGCTACCCCGCTCAAAGACAAAGGCCCCAAGGATATCGATTTTGTGATCGTCAGGGAGAACACCGAGGGGTTATACGCCGGCGCCGGAGGCTTTTTGCGGAAAGGGACCCCCGATGAGGTGGCTATCCAGGAATCCATCAACACCCGCAAGGGGGTGGAGCGCTGTATCCGCTATGCCTTCGAACTTTGCCGTCAACGCGCCAAGGCGAAAAAGCTTACGCTCTGCGGCAAGACGAACGTCCTCACCTATGCCTTCGATTTGTGGGAGCGGGCCTTTCAGGAGGTCGCCAAGGAATATCCCGATATCACCACGGACTACGCCCACGTCGACGCCATCTGCATGTGGATGGTGAAAAATCCCGAATGGTTCGACTGCATCGTCACCGACAACCTCTTCGGGGACATCATCACCGACCTGGGGGCCATGATCCAGGGAGGCATGGGCATCGCTGCCGGAGGCAACATCAACCCTCAGGGCACCTCCATGTTCGAGCCCATCGGGGGCTCCGCGCCCAAGTATACCGGCAAGAACGTGATCAACCCCCTGGCAGCGATCTGCGCCTGCCAGATGATGCTCGATCAGCTCGGGGAAAAGAAGGCTGCCGGCCGGATAGAGGCGGCTGTCATGCAGGTGGTAAAGGACCGCCTCAAGGGGCTTTCCGCCGGTGAGATGGGATACACCACTGCCGAGGTGGGAGATCTGGTAGCCGGCTATGCCGTCAAGGCCTAGGGAAGGGAGATCTTCAGTTCCTTGATCTTTTTGTGCAGGGTGTTTCTGTTGATGCCCAGGAAACGGGCTGCGGTCAGCTGAACATTTTTCGCTTTTTTCAGGGCGGTGAGGATGAGGGTCCGCTCCACCAGGGAGATGACGTCCGACATCAGGCTCCCGTGACTCTCCGTATGCAAGTCCATACGGGCGATTGCCCGCTCTAGTTTCCTCCTCAAGATCTCATTCAAGGATTTCTCATCACCCCAGCGCGCCACCACCAGGGCCGGGGAGATGAATGAGGCGACGGCCTTCAACAAGGTGAGCCCATCATCCGACTGCGGATGGGGATCGTCGATCAGCAAGATCCCGAGAGGAATATCACCCCACCGCAGGGGCGCGCAGATGCAGGAGAGCGCGGCGGGCCGGCCATCCTCGGCCATCCCCCGCAACAGGGGTTCTGACGCGGGGTCCGCGATCACCGCAGCTGACCCGAGGCGGATGACCTCGCCGCATGCCCCCTCATCGGCCTTGCTCTTGTTCCCCTTGGCCCGCTGCAAAGCCGGTCCGCTGGCTTCTTCGACAACGATCTTGCCTCGTTGCCCGTCCAGGAGGCCCAAGAGCCCGTTCTTGACCTCGGAGATCTCCGCCAAAAAGGCCATGGTGTGGGAGAAGATGGAACCCACCTCCTTGGCCGAGGCCAGGGCCTGGTTCAGCTTATACCAGGGCGAGAGATCAGGCCGCTGGGGGGTTTTCCCTTGCGTGGGCGACATAGCATGGGTCCTTTTTTGCGTGGGTATAAAGAGGATCATTTTATACCCCTCTTTTTCCCTTTTTTCAAGAG
>MGQS01000017.1:1648-2474 GCA_001797905.1 Deltaproteobacteria bacterium RBG_16_54_11
GGAAATTTTCTCGCTCAATTTTGTATATAAAATCTAAAAGGCGAGATGTCGCAAAGCGACATAGCCCGACCTCCTACCCGACCCTCTGAGGGTATCCATCAAGTGCTACAAACTATAACTTCGGTCAGTCTAAGAAACCTTGTCTAGTATACGTTTTGATAGTAGTAGCTATCTAGTAATCTTTACAAAATAACCGACACTGATATCTTGGGTTTTCCCCTCGATCTCACCTGATGATGCCCCTAAATCAACGACAGTTATCTTGATAGAAGCGATCTTTTCTTTACTATCTCTGTTCTCATAAACGCCGAAAACATCCCCAAGCTTTACCCCGTCATTTTTTCCAAGGGAAATGAATGCCGTGGACCCTTTTACAAAGGTTACGGAACCTTCTACTCGTTTTTCCTGGGGTCGTTTTGAAGCAGTGGAGGGTTCTAGCTGAGAGATTCTTCTTTCGTTTTCCTCTGCTATCGCCCTCATGTTAGCTTGCTCCTTTTTAATCTCATCCAAGGCACGATTGATCTTCTCTATCTCTAGATCTCTCTTGATATCCGTATCTTTAACACGCTGTTCAAGGGCAATTAACCTTTGATTTATCCTGTTACTTGAACACCCAACAAATAAAAATACAATCGGCAACAATGCAAGGGCTAAGAATCTCTTCATTTTTACTTCCCTCCTTCCGGTGATAACTTGATATTCAACGTTTTAGTTTGACCCCTCTCGATCATCACTGAATCCTTATATGGCTCGTAGAGTTCACGCTGTAGGAAGATTTGATACGTTCCGGCCATGAGCGAAATTTCAGCCGGGGTCTGGCCTTTGA
>MGQS01000017.1:2488-7291 GCA_001797905.1 Deltaproteobacteria bacterium RBG_16_54_11
CTTTGCGCCTGGGGGCTCACTGGTTATGCTGATGATGCCATAATCCTTTGATACCTCTTTTTGTTGAGTTTGTTCTCGCAATGATTCTTCAGAAGAAACAGCTTGCTGGTCACGTTCGGTTTCGGCAGATCCTGCAGGTATGCCGATTCCCGTAAAATCTTTAATAAGCTCATCTACTATATATAGTATCTGAGGATAACTGGCCATTTTGACAGAATGAACGGAAAAATCCCCATGTCTATCAAAATCTATTAGCTGTTTCCCAACTTTTCTTTTAGACATTGTTTTAATCTCTTTGTGCCATGCCATCTCATAATTATTGAGATTAATCAATTTTGCAATTGTAGTTAATGATAATATTAGGTAACGCCGAGTAGTCCCACCTCCTTGAAAAAATGTACGATCATAAGTTCGCAGCACAATCAGATTATCAATGTTGAACCTTTTTCTAAGTGAAGAATAATCTAACTTCTCAAGTGCATAATAATCTCTCTTAGCAGGCCCTCGCGTTTCTTTTATACTTACAACCTCAGGTTCATACTCACCGATTATAATAGGAGCAATTCCACATAAAGTTGTTAGCCTCATTGTAAATTTTTCTAGAATCATTGGTGCGGGACTAGCCTCACGGAACTTTTTTTTGTCTTCCTCGATTGCTTTTTTATGAAATACATGCTCGTAGGAACCTTTTTGTGGACCTACTGGTTCATATACACTTATTATTCCAACTTTTTTTAAAGTAGAAATCTTTTCTTTTTGTAAGGTTACTAATGTTTTAGTCGGTGCACAACTCTGTACAAGTAGTCCTAAAAAAACAAAATAACATGCTGTAATTTTTAAAATTTTACTATCCATTTTTTTACCTCTCCTACCCACCCTGAGTAGATGCGAGCATTTTTTGGTTAATTTTAGAGCTATACCTTTTCGTTCTTTCAATGACGTACTGCTACCAAAAAAATTGTAACTCTTAAGATATCTACCGGATTTAAACACACTCCTTATATGTTTTCATGGTTATGAATCTCTTCATTTCTGCGCTTCTCCCGCCGGTGATAACTTGATATTCAACGTCTTGGTTTGATCTTTCTCTATCATCACTGAGTCCTTATATGGCTCATAGAGTTGATGCTGGAGAAAAACTTGATACGTTCCAGCGGTAAGTGAAATGTCAGCCGGGGTCTGGCCTTTAAACTCTCCATCTATAAAAATCTTCGCGCCTGCTGGCTCGCTGGTTATGCTGATAATGCCATAATCCTTTGATACCTCTGTTTGTTGGATTTGCTCTGGAGATGACTTTTCAGGAGGAATTTCTTTCTGCTCATGTTCGGTTTGAGCAGATACCTGCGGTGCTTTGACACCTTTTTTAATATCCTCAATAAAAACCGACACGATAGTATTAGCAGCAAATTCTATTTCTTCCTTAAAGAGCTTAAAATTATCAGCTTTGTACTCTTCTACACTTCTTACACGACCAAATCCCTTTGAAGTATACACAAACATTTTTTTCCAAAGGATATCACCTTCGGAATCAACCAAGAAACCATAAAAATAACTTACGAATCCATGTCCAGTAGAAAGATGAGGCGCATAATTTGTTGCATTAAGAAACAACATTTTGGTGCCTGAATATTGCCTAAAATAATCTTTTTTGTTTGTTACCGCTTGTTCTTCAATAACCATAGCAGGCCAACCAGGTATTGCTTTTTCCGCCCGCTCAAAAAATTTGTTCATTACTAATTCGTTAATTTTTGGCATACCTGCTGCATTTATCTCTTTCGCCAAACTTCTTTCCCATACTTTAACCCCTTCTGTTGTAGCAATTCCTCCTACTATAGTGACGGCAGTTATCCAAGTGGCTGTGTTACGCCCTGCGGAGTGTATTACACGGTATTCCTCATCTACATAACGCGCTACTCTGACAGGCTGTTTCAATGATTCGGAGTCTTTGTAACGCAAAGACTTATGTGTACTTCTACAACCTGAAAACAAAAAAGATGAAAGTATTAAGACAAGCACCACTGTCCATAAAACTTTTTTTCTCATTAGGAAATCACTCCTTTCCTTCCGGTGACAACTTGATATTCAACGTCTTAGTTTGACCCTTCTCGATACCTACTGATTCCTTATATGGGTCATAGAGTTGACGCTGGAGGAAAAGCTGATGCGCGCCAATCGCAAGTGAGATTTCAGCCGGAGTCTGTCCCTTAAACTCACCATCTATAAAAATCTTTGCCCCTGGGGGATCAGTGACAATACTGACGATTCCGGAATCCTTTGATGCCTCTTTTTGTTGGGTTTGTTCTTGAGATGTCTTGTCTGCAGTAATATCCTGCTGCTCACCTTCAGTAGCTCTCTTAGCCGAAATTTGCGCAACAACCTTATTACGAAACATTAGTTTTAAATCATTTACCTTTGACTCAGGAACTTCAAATAGCATCTTAATAACATCTATTGCAAAGAGGCCTCCAGTGTTTGTTTTTTCAATAATAACTGTATCGTGACTTCCTTTAGTTACTGCTACGATCCTATCTGATCGGATATCCGGTATACCTTCAGAAGTTATTTTCAACTTTGACTTTGATGCTTGCACCCTGATCCCAGCCCATGTAACAATCGGATAGATAACAGGTGTGAAAAAATAACCATACCATTTCGTTCCGGAGGTATCTATTAAACAGATATCATTTTTTTCAATTGTTAATTTTTTTTGTTTTAAATTAATTTCGGCGATCATGAAAATAAATCCAGGATTTGGTCTCCTTGATTCACCAGGCACATATTCCGTTCTTCCCATATCATGTATTACCATTTTATAGTTTAAAGTCTGTGGATCTGTCGATTCCACCATTTGCGAAAGAGAAATGACATTCTCCTGAAGTTCTTTAACCCACCCCCTTTCTGTTAAAGCACAACTCATCAAAACAAGAATAAAACCTATACGTATACAAAATCTCATTATTCGGCACATACTTTTTCTCCTTTTCTACTACCCGCACTGAGCAGATAACGCTTGCGACAGATTATAATATTTGCTGATACATGATCATGCCTGACCGAACCCCTGAAAGAAAGACCTTCTCCCTGAACCACCTTACACCTTCATTCGCCCATAGGTGATAAAAAACCCTCATTTCTTAGTCTAAAGAAATGAGGGCCAATCTGTCTTCTCATCCATATCTCTATCCTTTAAATGTAAGGTTGTTAGATGGACGGCTTCGGTTTTGATAGGACACTACTAAACCAAGAGGAGAAAAGTCAACATAAAAATATGCTACCAGATTTGACTGTCTATCTATAATGAGGGGCCTTGATCGCCTTGTGTCGCCTTTCCCGCTTGCTCCCCAACCTTTAGATTCTTAATGAGGTGATGCCGCAGAGCGGCAGGGATCCCGCAGACCTTATCTCTATATTGTGGCCAAAGGGCCACCTTTCGGCCGTCGTCCTTATTTCTACAAACATTGGAGAGCGGGAGCGACATCCCCTCTTAAAACTATCCGAAGATCTCTCCCCGCTTTCTACAGAATATAAATGATGGGATGTATCGCCTTGCGATACAGTGGGGGACTGTCCGGCCGGCCGCAGTTGACTCCTTGTAATACAATTGTTATAATGTAAGAAAAACATAAGGAGTAAGGTGATGCTCAAAACTGCCGTGCGACGAGTGGGCAACAGTCTCGGTATAACGTTGCCTAAGACAATTATCGACAACTATCACCTCGACGAGGGAGATGAACTTCACCTTATCGAAACCGATCAAGGTGTCGTCCTCACTCCCTTCAACCCGAAGTTTGCCGCATGGGCGAGAGCCTATGAGCGAACAAACAAGAAATTGCGGAACACCTTAAAGGCTCTTAGCAAATAATGTCTATCCGTTTCGTGCCGCTTGACGTCGTACTAACGATCCACGCCGATCTCTTGCAGCGTTACGGTGGACACGGTGGGCTTCGAGACCGAAACGTGCTTGAGTCTGCACTTGCTCAACCTAAAATGACTACGGAAGGCAAGTTTATCCACAAAACTATCTTTGAAAAAGCTGCTGCATATGGATACCATCTCTGCAAAAACCACCCATTCATTGATGGGAATAAGCGAATCGCCTTGGTCCTGATGGACATCTTCCTCGAAGGCAACGGATGGGAGATAGTTGCCCACGAAGAGCAGGCATACTCGATGATGATGGATCTCGCCTCCGGAAGGCTCACCAAAGCTCAACTGGCCTCTTGGCTCAAAAAACATTCCTCTAAACTTCCTCGTCTCTAAAACTGCCTTGCACATCGGGGACGGGCGGCGCATTCGCTCCCTCCGGCATACGGTGCGGGCACTCTCCAACTATAGCCGTCCGCAAACGAGATCCGGGATACGCTTTTATTATTTGTCCACCTTTGGCGACGCCCTTGCCCGGGATGACCACCTCATGGTAGAGTGGCCCATCACAAGGTGGAAACTATGGAATTAATCATCCTGGGATCAGGCACAGGGGTCCCCTCCTTGACAAGGGGCTCCCCGGCCTTCTTGGTCAAGGCGGAAAACCAATCCATCCTGCTCGACGGCGGCTCCGGGACCCTCGTGAGGATGCTGCAAGCAGGGGTGACATACAAGGATGTGGATGCCATCTTGTACACGCACATCCACCCGGACCACGTAGCCGAGCTGGTCCCGTTGATCTTCGCCTGCAAGTATCCGGGGGCGCTTCGCGAAAAAGACCTTCTCATCATCGGCGGCAGGGGTTTTCGCGCATACTTCGAGGGGCTCAGATCGGTCTACGGCAGCCGGATAAAACCCGATACCTTTCGCATCCATATC